>NZ_CAWNQF010000121.1:0-5263 GCF_963876465.1 Xenorhabdus sp. KK7.4 | reverse complement strand
CAACAGCACAGGTTGCCTGTCTGCAATCACTTTAGTCGCATAGAGCTGATACAGTTCGCTGATATTATTGACGTAACGCGTGATAAGCGTGTAATCCGGTCGGTGCCCCTGCGCCACCAACGCACGGGCGACAATATTGACGAACCGCCAGGCAAATTCCCTAAATGCGGCACTGTTCCCTTCCCCACTCAATTGCCCCGCCAGACGGGAAGCGACTTCGGAGACCCGACCAAACCGTCCGACCGCATTATAACGGGCTGAAATCTCCGGCCAGCCCAGATGAAAGAGGGACAGTTCACTGCCACGTCCGGCCCGGTGGGCTTCTGCCCAGATGCGCCTTAACAGGTCAGCGTCACCTTTGGGATCAAAGACAATCACCACTTCACCGCGCCGGATAACTGCCACTGTTCAGCCTGATTATTCAGGGATTGCTGCTGGCTTTCTGTCGTGAGTGTCTGCTGTGAAGCTAACGGTGTCGGTGTTACTGCCCAGACCGAACTGCTCAGCAGCCATACCAACACACCGAGCTAGTGTAATTTCATAAATTCCCGCCTCCCTGCTGTGATTGTTTAGCCGAGGCCGGAAGTTGATAACCCTGCCGTAAATGATGGCAAACCACACGCTGCACCTCATCCACCTCCAGTTGCCAGGCCGGACCTGCCATCAACTGCAATGCTGTGCGTAACCGAATCGGACCCAACTGCGCGTGTACGGATGGCAGCGGCTGGCGATATAAGATGTCATTCCTCTTGTCAGGTACACAGAGTGCGTAGCCGGATTGGCGTAATGCATAACGCATAGCATCAGCCACTGTGGGGTTCTGGGATGTGGGGAGCTGAATATCAATCAACTGAGAAAGTGGATCACGCTGCGCCGCTGTCGGGTCGGTACTGACCAGCACATAGCGCCCGTAGCGGACGACTTCGGGTGTTTGCTGATAAATATCCGGTGAAATCGACTGCACATTTTGTGTCAGCGTCACGGAAGAAAAGTTATTTTGGGAAGATTGAGGTAGCGGTTGTTTTACGGGAATCGTGCATCCCGTCAGTATGACCGCGATTAAGCCGATTAACACCGTTATTTTCATGCCAAATAGGTTCCTGCTCAGTCGTAAAATAATCCTGACTATGCAAGGAACCCGGTGATGTATTCAATGAACAACTCAACTGTGTTTGCTGAAAATTAATATGCCGAAAAAAACGTTATTGTGTGTCAATGTTAGGTTTTTTATCCGCGCGTTATTCAGCCGCTGCCTGATTTTCATCAACCGACTGACGGATTTTTCGTTCAATAAAATTGCCGTAGTCATCAAAATAACGGCTGGGCCAGATTTCAGCGGGTTCCATTCCCAAACGGGTCGCGATGATGAGTTCCCCCTTCGGCCACGAGCGGGATAAGGTATTAGCCAGAGTGGAAGAACTGAGTCCCGATTCGCGGGATAAAGCGGCGAGTGTCGTACCACGTTTGCGTAATGCACAAATAATTTCGGCTGGGTGCCAGTCTTGGTGAGTGTGAGTCATACCTGCTTCCCCTTCTGTTGATTATTGGTGGCGATTCAAGCAGGGTTAGCAATACCGGAGGTCAATCGATCCGGCGAGGCCGAAGCCTCCCCTGCCTGAACCGCCATTGAAAGGACGATAACAGGCACACTGGTAGAAATATCCTACCAGTGGATTGACCTTTCAGGGTTGCTAATCCCTGACTATCAGATTTTGCTGATAGCTTTTCCACTTTAACGAATTACGTTATCTAATTCAATAATCGAACGTGTAAGTTTAACAACTAAATGAAATTACAGGGTTATACCTTCTGCTCAGATTTAAAGAATAAAAAACCTGCCTATTTGCGCATTCTCTAAAATAAGAAACTCCGCGTGACAGGTGTACTTGACCAAGATGATATCCATCAGACCACCGTCAGAAAAGTGTATAATAAGGCACAATTGAGTCACATGATGCTGAAAATGCAAGATTATGAAACCAATAACGAATAATGACCACTTAAACAGAATTAAGATAACAGGCTACAAATCTATCGCAGAATGTGATTTACAAATGGGGAGCCTGAATGTCCTTATTGGCGCTAATGGTGCCGGAAAATCCAATTTCATCAGTTTCTTTCGCCTAGTACTACAGCCGTGATCCATATTGTGTCATGATGACTCTCTATCTTCCTAACACCAAGGGAGGTGTCCTATGGCCTCACCTGTCAATCTCTGGGAACAGGCGCTTCGGCTGGCTCATTCCCGTCTAATCCCACTATTTTGCTCTGCAAGTTCTCAGCAACGTTGTCTGGCGTATCTTCGTGGGTTACTCAGCGATGTTGAACGTAAAAACGGCTGGCAACTGGCTGAATGGCTGGGTGAACGCTCACCGGATGGCATTCAATATTTTCTGGAACGGGCCCATTGGGATGCTGAAGCCGCCCGCGATATCTTACGTGATTATGTCACCGCACATTTGGGGGATGAGCAAGGTATCCTCATTATCGATGAAACCGGTTTTATCAAAAAAGGGACGCATTCTGCCGGCGTGCAGCGTCAGTATAGTGGAACGGCGGGACGGATTGAAAATAGTCAGATAGGGGTTTTCCTGTGTTACGCCGGCAACGGTGGTCATGCCTTTATTGATAGGGCCTTATACCTGCCCGAACCGTGGACTGAGAACCGGCCCCGCTGTACGGCTGCGGGCATGCCTGACTCGGTCAGTTTTGCCACGAAACCCCAGCTCGCCCAGAACATGCTGGCGCGGGCATTCAAGGCCAATATCCCCTGTCGCTGGGTCACCGCTGATGCGGTCTATGGACAGGATCGTCGCTTGCGATGCTGGCTGGAATCTCAGCACCAACCGTTTGTCTTAGCGATCCCCAAAAATGAGCGCCTCTGGTGGCAAACACCACACTACACCCGAGCAGACACCATTGCAGCTAGTCTGACCGTTGACGACTGGGAAAAACAGTCAGCCGGGCTGGGAACAAAAGGCGAACGTTGGTATGACTGGGCACGGATCCCGCTCTGGCGCTTGCAAATGAGTGAAGAGGAACGGCGTTATGGCCATTATCTGCTGATCCGGCGTAACCGGGATGAGAAGCAGGAACGGGCCTACTATGTTGTCTATGCCCTTAAAGAGCAGGCCGATCTTAAGACGTTGATTCAGGTAGCTGGACATCGCTGGGAAATCGAAAGCGGTTTTGAGGAAACAAAAGGCGAGTGCGGTCTGGATCATTACGAAGTCCGGCAGTGGCACAGCTGGTATCGGCATATTACGTTGTCATTATTGGCGCATGCGGTTCTGGCAATTTTGCGGATACAGGAGAAAAAAAACGCCGGCGGGACTGATAGCCCTGAGTGTAGCGGAACTGCGTAAGCTGCTGTCAAAACTGATGGAAAAGGCAGGAGAAACGAGAGAACAGATTTTATTTTGGTCAGACTGGCGGCGACGACATCAGTATCGCGCCCAACAATGCCATTATCGCCGCCGAGAGGAATATCTGATCATGGAACAGTTACGACTGTAGTACTAGTCTCCGTATTACTCGATCAGCGCTTACAATCGCTTGTTGGCAAAATGGGGGGACCCGATACGTTATTACATTTTGGTCGTAAAAAAGCCGAGTGTATGAGTGCCGCGCTTTCTTTTGGTCACAATAGTTATAAATTTGAGCTGGAACCGACTAATGATAACCGCATGATGTTCCGCCATGAATCACTCTTTGGCGACAGCAAAAAAGAGTATGATATTGGTGCCGGACATTTTGAATCTCAGGTTAATCAGCATCACGCGAACCTTGAAAATAACACCTTGCCGACCACACTTCGTTGGCGGGTATATCATTTTCACGACACGAGTGACAGTGCCAAAGTCAAACAAACCCACCGGATTAATGATAATGATTATCTGCGGGAAGATGGGGCTAATTTAGCCGCGTTTTTGTATCACCTGCAAAAACATCATCAGCAGCATTACACCCGCATTATCAAAACCATTCAGATGGTTGCCCCTTTTTTTGGTGATTTCTACTTGCGGCCTACGCCGGATAATGCCGACTATATTCAGCTTGAATGGACAGAAAAAGAGCAGGATATTCCTTTTAAAGCCAGTGAATTATCGGATGGCACGCTGCGCTTTATTTTATTAACAACAGTGCTGCTACAACCTGAAGCGTACATGCCCGACTCCATAATTATTGATGAACCTGAGCTCGGACTCCATCCTTATGCAATCAACGTACTGGCTGGTCTGATTAAAAATGCCAGTAATCAACACCAACTGATTATTTCTACTCAGTCGGTTGAACTGGTTAACCAGTTTGATGCTGATGACCTGATTGTGGTCGACAAACAACAAGGTGCCTCTACTTTTAAGCGACTGGATAATGAAACCCTGTCCGAATGGCTTGAAGACTATAGCCTGGGTGAATTATGGAAGAAAAACTTACTCGGCGGGAGACCACAGCGATGATCCGTATTAATGTTTTTGTAGAAGGACAGACGGAAGAAACGTTCGTGCGGGACGTACTGGCACCTTATTTTTTTGCACAACAGATCTATCTGACCCCCATATTAGCTCAGACAAGTTCCCGCCAGAAAGGCGGTATCACGAGTTATGGCAAAGTAAAACACCAAATTACCCGCTTATGCCGACAAGATCCCGGCGCATTCGTCACCACACTTATCGACTACTACGGTTTGCCTTCCGATTTCCCTGACTATGACATCCAACGGGATAATGCGACCAACGAACGGGTCGTACAGCTGGAGCAGGCTTTTGCTAATGATATCGGGCAGACTAATTTTATTCCCAATCTGTTATTACATGAATTTGAAGCCTTACTGTTCTGCCAACCCGAAAAATTTGCTGACTGGCTTGATGACAATGCGCCGATTTCGGCACAAAATTCGCAATGTCCTTATCCCGGCTCACCACCAGTGCCAGTGTCGGTGTCTGTACCCGGCCAATTGATAACACCTCGCCAAAACCCAGAGCCTGCGTTTTCAGGGTATACAAACGGGTCAGATTGATACCCGTCAACCAGTCTGCTCTCGCCCGCCCCAGCCCGGCCTGATAGAGTGCTTCCGTCTGTTCTCCTGGTAAAATGGCCGCCAGAGCCTGCCGGATACTGGTGTCATCCAGTGCCGACAACCACAACCACCTTACCGCACCGGTGAAACGACAATATTCCAGCAACTCGCGAGCAATGACTTCCCCTTCACGGTCGGCATCGGTGGCAATAATGACCTCATCAACCTGTTTCAATAACTGCT
>NZ_CAWNQF010000120.1:0-5708 GCF_963876465.1 Xenorhabdus sp. KK7.4 | reverse complement strand
ACGGTCGGTGCCGCCGCAGACAGGGCAAGCGCTATGTTTACCCTTTGCAGGAATATCGATACCACAGGCAGGTAACAGATTTTCCCAATGGTACATAGCAGATTGCTTCACGGTTTGGATAAATTCGAGCGGTTTTTGGCTGTCTGATTTATCCAAAGATGTCAATTTAGGGCGAGTTTGGTTATGCTGTGTATCAGCCATTATCGTTATCTCTCAACGGTTATTGGTCAGACGCCCTGTATGTGTTGCGAGCACTATGGGGCGTTGTTTTATTTGGTTACTAAAATTAAAATGGTCATTACCATGTAATTTAAAATATCCTTAGGTAATTACCATGTCAACACAAAAAGAAAAACGATCTCCGCAATACCAAATGAGATTGACGGAAGAATTCAGACAACAACTTGAAGAACAAGCAAAAGCCGATGGTGATGCTTCTCTTGCTACATGGATCAAGCGCATACTCCGTAAAGAACTCCAATCACGCAGCATTGAACCCAAAGGTTGAACCAACCGATAGTTCATCAGGAGGATAGCTCCCATGTTGCTATCCTTTTTTCGTTTAAATAACAATTGCAAGATTTATATATCTCTTAATGGGTAGATTGCCTGCACTGTGAATTAATGCACCAAAATTCAGGTCAGTACGTTATCAGGTACGAGATTCAGCAATCCGCTGATCTACCCAGCCATCAATTTCTGATTCAACAAACGCAACCGAACGAGGGCCGATTTTGACTTGTTTCGGGAATTGACCTTCTTTAATCAGCCTGTAGATCCATGCCTTGCTATAGCCCGTTCTGCGCTGAACTTCTGGCAGGCGAATAAGACTTTCTTTAGATGTTGTAATCGTTGGCATGTATACCCCCTGTTATCGAGTCCTTGAAATGCCTTGGTAGACGTTATTTGATGACAGAGGATTATTTAAAATTTCTGTTTAATTGAAAGCGTAAACTCTTTATGCAATTCGTAAAATTACATGCGGGAGTATTGACTGTATGAAAAACAGTCCTGCGTGCCATGGGCACAGAAGATTAAAAATCAATCATGTGCATAATGAATGTTTTTTATCAATGAATTGAAAAGTAAGGGAATATATTATTTATTCAGAAAGTGGATCTTTAATAATCTATTTTTTGTATGAAAAATGGTCTTTGTTGCCTTGGGCAACGACGTTTAAAAAACCATCTATTGCGTAAGATTTAATCAAAAGAAAGGTAAAATAAATTGTTGACAAGATCAGAACATAAAATTCTTCATAGTTTATGAATTGCACGTAAATAGTTTTTGCTGGCACTGCCAGAAAAGGATAAAAAATCACCATATGATGATTGTTATACCATGATGGATTGATCCGTTACTCTATCTGGCAGGATTCTGTAGAAAGGTACGGTTAAATCTGATAGCCAGCTATGAGCGAGCAGCGTAAGTTGGAAATTTATCAATGCCGAAGGTGAATTAATAACATTGCCGTGTATTAATCAACGGTAAGCAGGTCAGCAGCAATTAAGAAAGCCGCCACCCAGAGGAATGGCGGATAACAGCCTGAGCATGAGTACTTTTTTGCGTTTAATTCAGTTCAGGCGAGGTCAATGACGACAGGTTCGCTCCGTTCCTGAAAACCAGCGGTAATGAGATCCTGCTTTAATTCTTTTAGGCATGATTGTGGCACTGCCAGCCAAAACAAGTTCTTTGCCCTGGTGATTGCAACATACCCAATCCGGCCTTCTTCATCACTTGTACCTGAAAGCAACGCTTTGATATTGGCTTTCTTGGCTACATACATAACAGCGCCGATAGACTCCCCCTTAACCTGGTGAACCGTCTCGACTCTGAGCCCATGTCCCTGAGCCGTAACTGCACTGGCCAGTGGCTGATCCGGTAATGATTTTTTTGTGAGCTTAGTGCCTACCTTACCAGCAATTTTATATCCGTATTGTTTATTAATCTCTGCGAGAAGCGCTTTGACATTTGTTAATAGTTTTGTGTGCCAGTCTGTTTTCGCAATAAGTGCAGATGAAGGGAGTCCTTCATCTTCGCTGCGACTGAAACGCCATAGCAGTTGTTTAAGTCCTCTTATCTCGTCTTCATGCGATAACCTCTGAAGTCCTGAATTGAGTCCATAGGGTGCATCGTCCAGTAAGCCAATGATAGCCCGGCAGACCAATTTAAAGCATCCATGATAGTTACTATGCTGATCCCTTAACAACGATGCTTCTGCTAACACCTTGACCATACCTTGTCCAGGCGGGGCGGTTCTACCCGCAATTACTGAGGCTCTGTCCGCACCCCGGCAGAGGATCACAGCATCCTGATGTTGCATGCCTAACTCATCAATATGTGCCTTGAATGCTTCAGTTAATTTGGGAAGTTCTGAATCCTTGTATCCAATGAAATATGCTCCGCCTTGTTCCTCCTGCCGGTCTGGTTCGTCATGACGGCCACAAAGAGTGTTGGCGATATTTATGATTGGAGGCAGGGAACGATAATTGCGAGTAAGCATGTAGCCGGTCACCTCTGCACGATCCTCGTAGCTCTTCAGGAACTCACCGTCAGCACCAGCGAAGCCATAAATCCCCTGATTTACATCCCCGATAAGCGTCACCTGAACCCCTGCAGCAATGAGTAGCTTTAAGATTTCCTTATGCAGTGTTCCCAAGTCCTGAGACTCATCGACAAGGATTTGCGGGTAACGGGCTGCCAGCGCCCTCAATACTGTAGGTTGAGTATCCAGGGTTCTATACACCCAGTACCGACCAATCTCATGAGTGTAAGCACCTAAACGTCCAAGGTCATGAATGATCTTTAAAACCTTATCTTTATCAAGAAATTCAGGGCCATTTCTTGTATCGGAATAAAAGACGAAATCCCCATCAGGTATGATTATTTTTATGTCTTTTAATGGTAAAGGGGGGGTGGCCTTCACGCCAATATTTAAACCTGGCAAGAAAAGGCTCCGAGCCTGACACTAGGTACGCAGCCTGAGTCGCGGTCATAGTCCTGTAGGCATGGGGACGTAAAATATGTTTGGTAAAAAAACTGTCAAGTGTATCGACTTCCACCCTTCGACGATTAGCATCGTCCGGCAGGCCAGCAGCGAGCTCCGCATACCCTGTATTGAAGGTATTGACAGCAACATTGGAGAAAGACAACAGCACAACGCGACCGCGACTGTTTTGCATTTTCTGCCGAATGGCGATCAGGCGCCGAATGGCTGTAGCTGTCTTCCCGCTTCCTGCGCACGCAGTGACAGCAATTGGCCCTAACGGCGCATCTATAATGTCTATCTGTTCCTTTGATAGTTTCACGGCTTGGCCACTCCCTGACAGACATGCTGAATAGCTTTTTTAATGTACTCAGGGACTTCAAAACCAATTTCTTTCGAAATCTGTTCCGCTAATGCCTGAGCGAATCGACCTTTCTGGATGTTGGCGTTATCTTTGCGCTTGAACATGCCACAGAACAGCGCTTTGGCTTTAGCCGTGTTGTTTGGTTGGTCATCTACGATCTTACGAAGAGCCTTTGAGATCCTTGGATGTGGGTCGGCTAATGCAGTAAGCATAGGATCGCGATTCGCTTCAATGAGCGCCAGATCGTATTCTAGGGTTTTCAATCCGTGAAAGATCTTCACGAAATCATCTTCAAGTTTCTTCATCTTAAGGGTATTACCCGACAACCTCACCAGGTCTCCAAGCGAGGGATACACCTCTTTCCTTTTAACTTTTTTCTTTTTCTCAGTATCGCCAGCAGGCTCTTCGTCATCAGGAGCATCTGTTTCTTCTTGGTAGGCAGCCTCAGCAAGTATGTCGTCAATTTCCTCCTCACTCTGTTCGACTTCGGTTTCTTCTTCTTCAAAAGGATCTGCATCGGTCACTACAGAGACGGGAATTCGCAGGCCCCGCTCTCCAAAAAGCGGAAGGAAGGAGTCAAAATTAAGCCCCTCAACGCTAATTAGGCTGACCCCATATGACCTGAGATCAAGGTCCATCTTCTTAGCAAGCACGTCAATCAACATTAGTTCTGCTGCACCCTCAACGAAAATCACCCGGCGAGCAAAAAACAGTTCAGCCCTGGTTACGTCCAGATACCGCTCCAGCTTTTCACGTTTTCCCTTTTTAAATTGGATATCTCGGGGGAAGAACGTCTCTACGCCGACCTCGTTCTCGACCAGGCACACAAGGGAATCCAGCTTTGAATTACTGGCAAAATTTGGTGAATGGCTGGTAACGAACAGCTGTACAGGCTTTTCGCCTTCACCCATTGGTATCCCTGCAAGGTAGCGCAGTAGCACGCGCTGTAACTGGGGATGCAAATGCGCTTCTGGTTCCTCAATAATCAAACTCCTAAAAGCAGAGTCAGGATTTTTGGCCAGTTCACTGAGTACTACCGCCATGAAGATCAGGTTATTGAAACCCAATCCATTCTTCTCAATCTCCATGGCTTCAGCCGTCAGGGTCAGTCGGGAAGAGAGGCGCTGAAAATCAGTCACGCTGAGCCCAACGGTAAGCTCCTGCGCTAACTGATCACCCATCATGGAATCATGTCTGGTGGATATCGCTTTATGGGTGTTTTGAATGGACTTATTCTGTTTAAGTGTTTCGTCAAGGTCCTTTAAAGCCGTGTTGATCGTATCACGGCCTGCTTCATCGGTGAGCAAATGAAGTAAACGTGCCAACTGGCTGTTACGGTTAGGACGAAGGCCCTGTGCAGCATCGCGGAGAGGCGGGAGATAAACCCCACGAAGGTTCTCCATCATATCTGAGGTCAGTGAAACTTCTGGGTGATCGCCGCACCAGCGTCTGACTTTGAATCGTCCCGTCTTATCCACATCGGTATACAGAACATGGATATGCGCCTCCATGATCTTGTCCCCATATGGTTTGAGGGCGGCTATAAAGTCAGCTTCATCTTCAAGGCTAAGATCTCGGAAGACAAAATGGAAACTGATATCGCCAGTTGGATCGCCTTCATGTGGACGATGCCTGTCAGAAATATCGAGGCGAGGATAAATCTCATCATGACCTGCAAGAAGCGTCCGAAGAGCATCGACCACTGCACTTTTCCCTACATTGTTTGGTCCTACCAGAACATTCAAACCAGGTTGAAATTTCAGCCTGGCCTCACGCAGTTTGCGAAAATTCTTTATCGTGAGCTCTGCAAGATACATAAAAGTCTCCATCCTATAATGCTGTTCTGAATAATAAATAACGAGAAGACGTAAAATCATTCCAACTTGAATGACCACTCGATTATAAGCCAAATTCAGGTACTTGAGTTGCTGCCATCTTATCACCACAGGCATTAGCGAATAAGCACGTATCCATTAAATAACCACAATTAAGACCGCAAACAATATGCCTTCCTTTTAAAGCCCGGATTGAAGTGACTGGGGCTGTTAGAAGTATTTTCTTGTGTGATCGAGGTCAAAAGGGGTAATAAAATTAGGTAGTCCCCCAAATTTGCACTATATCTTCTTATACACAAATCCTTGGCATACATGCTGGGGAATTTTTTGAACTTTATTTGCCCCTAACGATCAGGGTAGTTTAAGGTTGACCTGCGCTCAATTTGTTGACACACAATTGCTTTAGAAAGGTTCGCTTTTGGCACAGACTGTGTAAAAACCGTGATTTCATCCAACAAACATCGATTTGGGTTGCATTTAAGCAACCCGATTAGCGCTCATCGCATTCACAATGTTTTGATGC
>NZ_CAWNQF010000119.1:0-6043 GCF_963876465.1 Xenorhabdus sp. KK7.4 | reverse complement strand
TCACTAGAATGCAAATGTCAGATTGCGATGCGCCTGTTAGGGCGCGGCAGGTAAGAGAGCCTTATAGGCGCATATGAAAAACCCCCGGCTATGCCGGGGGATACTTATTAATTTTGATATAAACAGGGGGCTAAGTACTATTTTTTTCAATTTTTTCTACAATCTTGTTGTACTCTTTCCAGATAACAGACAGCGGCGAGTTTAAACAGCAAATTGAGATAGAACCGCCTGTTGCTGGATGGTACTCGTATTTAGATTTTCCCCTATATACCCGTTTTGGCAGTATGTTATCCGCTGGATTTTTTCTTTTTCTTTCTAACATCAATCATAACCTCACTAGCAGATTATCTGATGGCCAGATAGTGGAATATTAATATCTTGCTAACCTGTTGTTTTTATTTCTTATGTAAAAAATAACAAGTGAAAATCTTAATATGAAATGGTGGCTTTTTCCAATTATCACAGCATTAAAATTTAATAATCTCATTTGAAGAAAGATATTGCTATATGTTTTCTTAAATTCAAGAGATTTCAACATTAAATTTTATCGTTATTTTAGTGTTTTTAATGAATGCAATTATTGCTGTGCTGAGAGATTAACGACATTGATAGGTTGTAAAATAAACAATTAATTTTCTATCTATCCGATATGCGTGCAGTGATTAAAAGAAGCGCTTATAAGAGTTTTATATTTAATTACTTTTGAAAAAGTTGATCTTTGTTTGTTATTTGTTTCTTTTTTGTGTGCAAATTGTTTCGTAAGATGTGCATCTTAAATACAGCTGATATCAACAAAACAGACCATTTATTCGTCATTAAGTATGATTAACTGGGCTAAAATAGGGCCGTTAGCATAAATGTAACTTAGTGCAAATGTTCATAAACGCTAAAGTAAATGTAAAAATTTCATTAAAAGTTACCCATTGAAATAGATATTGTGTTACATTCTTTTCGTTTTACTGGCTAGTATCTCTGTGTCTCATTCGCAGAATTGTGTTACTTGTTAATAATAAAGGATATTAAGCACAATAAATTTTAGACGGATACTGATTATGGTCAGCTAATGTTTGCTAATAGTAAGGGGAAAATATCTTGACGGATCTGATTAACTTCATTAACAACATTCTTTGGGACTACGTATTAATATACTTGCTTCTTGGGGTTGGCCTTTACTTCACTATAAGATTTGGTTTTATACAACTTCGCCATTTTGGCCACATGTTTTCAGTCCTGAAACACAGCAAGAAATCAGATAAATCCGGCATCTCATCTTTTCAGGCTTTATGTACCAGCCTTGCGGCGCGCGTAGGGACCGGGAATCTTGCCGGAGTTGCGATTGCACTGACTGCTGGTGGCCCTGGGGCTATTTTCTGGATGTGGGTTGTTGCATTTATTGGTATGGCAACTTCCTTTGTGGAAAGCACGCTTGCTCAGTTGTACAAGACGAAAGACGATCAGGGAAATTATCGTGGTGGCCCAGCCTACTACATGGAGAAAGGGTTGAAGAAGCGGTGGATGGGTGTATTGTTTTCATTCTTCCTTATTATCGCGTTTGGTCTTGTATTTAATGCCGTTCAGGCAAACTCAATTGCACAAGCAGCTTCTTTTGCCTTCGATATCAATCCGTTATATGTCGGTATTGCGTTAGTCATTATTAGTGGTGTGATTATTTTTGGCGGTTTGCGCTCAATCGCGCGGGTTGCTGAATTAGTTGTTCCATTTATGGCGGGTGCATATTTAATTCTGGCATTCTGGGTTGTAGGTCACAATATTGAACGTATTCCGGAAGTATTTGCATTAATCTTTAAGAGTGCTTTTGGTTTTCAGGAAGCTGCGGCAGGGGCATTGGGTTATGGTATTTCCCAGGCAATGCTTCAGGGCGTTCAGCGTGGTTTGTTCTCGAATGAAGCGGGAATGGGTTCTGCGCCAAACGCAGCGGCTTCTGCTTCTCCATATCCGCCACATCCGGCCTCTCAGGGATATGTGCAGATGTTGGGGGTATTTATGGATACGATCGTTATCTGTAGTGCTACAGCAGTCATCATTCTTTCTTCAGGCATCCTTAATGAGAATGTTACTGCCATCAGCGGAATTGAATTGACGCAACGTGCACTATCCTCCGCAGTTGGTCATTGGGGAACAACTTTCGTTGCCATTGCAATTTTCTTCTTTGCCTTTACATCAATTATTGCTAATTACGCTTATGCTGAAAGTAATATGATATTCCTCGAGCGTAACCATACCGCAGGTTTATTCATTTTACGTATTGCAGCATTAGCCATGGTGATGTTCGGTACAATGGCGGAAGTGCCTTTAGTCTGGAATATGGCAAACGTATCCATGGCCTGTATGGCTATTGTGAACCTGATAGCTATTTTCTTGTTATCAGGCATTGCGCTGAAATTGGCTAAAGACTATAACCAGCAGAGAAAAGCAGGGCAGTTACCAACATTTGATATTAATATGTATCCGGAACTCCAAAAGCAGATTGAAGAAGGCATTTGGGGTAATGAGCCGGCTCAGAAGAATCAAAAACGTAATAGCTGAAATTAAGACCAATATTCATTATTAGTAAAATAAAATGAATAGACATATTAGCCGGATATTCCAGATTTAATGGAAGTCCGGCTTTTATGTTATTGTAAAAACGGTATAACACATAGCATTCCAGCCGATAAAAAGACAGCATCTACTCTAGTTTCATCTACTATATAGTGACATTATTCAATTTTTCTTCTGTTATTGTATAAATATGATGAGAAAAATCTTAGTAGGTGTGCTTATTACGCTGTTGATTGGTTGTAGTCGGCAATCCCCATTGGAAGAAAGGAATGATTATCTTATTGATCATTCTTATTCGTATTCGACAAAACAGAATATTGAGTCAGTCAAGTTTCTGGTCGTACATTATACGGCCTTGAATGAGAAACGTTCTTTACGGGCTTTGACTGGCGGTAATGTCAGCGTCCAGTATTTGATTCCTGCTCATCCCAAATATAAAAATAATGAACCGATTATTTTTCAATTATCTTCTGAGGGAGAAAAAGCCTGGCATGCCGGCAGAAGTGAATGGAGGGGGTATAAAAATTTAAATAATTATTCCATCGGCATAGAAATAGTTAATTGTGGATTTAAAAAATACTTTTTTAAAAAAGAGTGGTGTGAATATCATCCAACACAAATAGATGCTTTGATTCGACTGGCAAAAGATATTATCCGTAGACATAAAATTGAAGCTGTGAATGTGGTTGGTCATAGTGATATCGCCCCACTTAGGAAAGAAGATCCGGGGCCTGTTTTTCCATGGCATACTCTTTATGAAGAAGGGATCGGAGCCTGGCCTGATGCTGATACGGTCAGTAAATATTTAGCTGACAGAGCGCCAGATACGCCTGTTTCCGTTATCAGAATACAAAAAGCACTGGCTGTTTATGGGTATTCTATTCCTCAGACAGGTTATCTGGATGTGCATACACATAAAACGATCCGGGCATTTCAGATGCATTTTCGTCCATCAGATATTCAGGGTTATCCCGATGCAGAAACGGAAGCGATAGCATTAGCCTTAGTTGAAAAATATAAATTAAATGAAAACTAATCTCGTTGTGGTACTAAAAAAGTTGGTAAGGTAGCGGCCTGATATTGATGTCTGGCCGCATAACTTATCTTATGATTAGCAATTGTAAGACAGGTGTAATGGAAGTTTAACTTCAAGCTCTATATCTGTACTTTGACGAAAATCGTAAGGTGTAATGCCATATTCTTTACGGAACATATAAGTAAAGTGGGATTGAGAGCCGAAGCCAAAATCCAGCGCAATATCAAAAATGGGTTGGGAACTGTTCTTCAGAAGATGTACAGCACCAGCCAGACGACGTTGGCGTATGTATTTACCCAGTGAGATCCCGGTGACTTCCTTGAATATTTTCTGCATGTGCCAAAGCGAATAGCCAGAGTAAGCAGCAAGTTCTTCAAGATGGATGACACGACCAAGGTGGTTTTCTATCCATTTACTCAGTGCGCATACAAGTGCTAAGTGATTATCCTGTGGCATTACAATTATAAATTGGTTAAAGGTGATGGGAAGTATACACAACTTCTTTTCAAGATTTTAGTTTTATACATAATCGACAATCGAGAGTTAATTTTACTCTTATCGGTCCTGAATATGCATTACAATCACAAGGGGACGAAGAGTGAATTAGTATGCATTTCCGGTATTTATTCTTTGTGAATGATGTTTTAATATTCATCTGATTTGAATGAGTAAACTAAATATTGGGTCAAAATTAGAGTCTGACACGATAGCAATAGTGTCAGGGCAGTTTGGGTATGATAGATCGCGCAAAAATTGAAGGAATCTAAGGTTTCTTCGGCCAGTTCAGGTCCAAAACGACAAATAAAATAGTTTAAACAGGTTCTATACCCAATGGATTTCGGGCTGAATCGTAGTGGTGGGTGAACTAAGCCAACACAGAAATGGCCTGAAAGACGACGGATATAATTATCGAAATAAGAGGACTAGATGACGGGGCATATACAACAGTCGACGCTTAAGCGTGGTTTAAAGAACAGGCATATTCAGCTTATTGCACTCGGTGGCTCAGTAGGAACAGGGTTATTTTTGGGAATTGCCCAAACGATCAAAATGGCCGGTCCTTCAGTGCTTCTTGGGTATGCTATTAGTGGTTTTATTGCATTCCTGATAATGCGCCAGTTGGGGGAAATGGTTGTTGCAGAGCCAGTAGCAGGTTCTTTTAGCCACTTTGCTTATAAATATTGGGGTAATTTTGCCGGTTTTCTATCCGGTTGGAATTACTGGGTTATGTTTATACTGGTTGGAATGGCGGAACTCACTGCTGTCGGTATGTATATTCAATACTGGTGGCCTGAGATCCCAACGTGGGTTTCAGCAGCAATATTCTTTGTGGTGATTAACTCTGTCAATTTAATTAATGTCCGGCTCTATGGGGAGGCAGAATTCTGGTTCTCTATGATTAAAGTCGGCGCTATTATCGGCATGATCCTCTTCGGTTCTTACTTGCTCATTAGTGGAACAGGTGGGCCACAGGCCAGCGTAAGCAATTTATGGCAGTATGGCGGTTTCATGCCTAATGGTGCTGCGGGTCTGATCACAGCAATGGCCGTAATTATGTTTTCATTCGGCGGGTTGGAAACTGTAGGAATTACGGCGGCAGAAGCTGAAAATCCAGAAAAGAATATCCCGAAGGCAACTAATCAGGTTGTGTACCGTATTTTACTGTTTTATATCGGTTCGTTGTTCATTCTGTTGTCTCTTTACCCGTGGGTAAAAGTTGTTGAGGGCGGAAGTCCATTTGTTCTGATTTTCCATAACCTGGATAGCTTCTGGGTTGCTAATGCCTTGAATATTGTCGTGCTGACGGCAGCGCTGTCGGTTTATAACAGCGGCGTTTATTGTAACAGCCGAATGTTGTACGGCTTGGCTAAGCAGGGTAATGCACCACGTATTCTGACCAAAGTGAATAAGCGCGGTGTTCCGGTTTTATCAATTGCATTGTCAGCTTTGGCAACATCGATAGGTGTATTAATTAACTATGCTATGCCGGGTAAGGCATTTGAGCTTTTGATGGCATTGGTAGTAACAACCTTAGTTATTAATTGGATTATGATTTGTGTATCACACCTGAAATTCCGGGCTGCAAAGGATGCCGAAGGCGTTAAAACAAGTTTCAGAGCATTCTGGTATCCATTTGGTAATTTCCTGTGTCTGATATTTCTGGCTTGTATTCTTATTATCATCCTGACGATACCTGATATACGTATATCTGTTATCCTCATGCCATTCTGGATCGGAGCATTGTGGGTTGGTTATTTATTTTCCAGATCCAATAAAGCAAAGACATAACTTGATAGTTTTAAAATGAGCACACTTTATCAGCCGGGCATAATGCCCGGCTGATTTTTGTATATAGAAAACCCCCTGCTAGGCAGGGGGTTCCGTAGAGCTTTCAGCGATGAGGCAGCTATAAAAACCCCTTTTGATTTGTTAAAACACCTTGCG
>NZ_CAWNQF010000118.1:0-6548 GCF_963876465.1 Xenorhabdus sp. KK7.4 | reverse complement strand
GGAAAAACCGATGCCAAAGCCGATATCCGCTGAATTCAGCGGGCTGTATGCCAGCGCCAGGGTCAGCTCCGGCCCCAGTTGGTTATTGCCGATAAGGTGTGCCACCGGCATCACATAATTAAACAGCCCCGTACGTGGATCGACACGGCCTGCGGCGGTGCTCTGAAAATTCGAGGCCTGAGAAAAAAAGTCAGTGCTCATTTTTTTATCCCCTGTATTAAAGTGATGAGAAATTAATATTAATTTCTATCAAACTCACCGGACTTAACAATATAATTAGCCAGGGTATTTTTTATTCTCTTTTACTTTATTCCTAAATTAACCGGAACAAATAAAACATCATATTTACCTGAAATAAAATTCTAATTCTTACATTTAGATATATATAATCACTCCGTTTTACTCACAAAAATTATACACAAAGTGAAATATAGGCATTAAAAATAAAACCTATTCTTTCTACTATCGATTTATGAAATAATCATAAACATAGTAAGACCCTGTTATTTCAATGGCTTTTACATAAATTATGGTTATAAAAACTTAATCATATTTAATATATTACATATTAGTCTAATTTTGATATCTTTCCAATTTAAATAAGCCAAAATAAACATCACATAAATTAAATTAACTCAATCAGAAGTTGAAGCTCACAGATATAATAATAACTCACTGTTATTTATGAGCACCATCTCCTCAGGGATCACATTAATATAAAAAAATAAAAACAATTGAATTTATCTTTAATAAAGCATCCATTATAAAAACATTAAATGAGAATTAATATAGTATTATGTTATTTTCCATCCACAATATACAAATAAAACCATAGATTAATCATTATTACTCAATAAATTATTTAAATTAATTTAATTTAATTTTTACCTTTACTGATAAAGACGTGACTCCGTTCAAATTTTCACAATAAACCCCCACAAAACCATTAGATTTATGATTGTGGCAATTATATTTATATTTTACCTTCTTTATGACTCATTAAACTATCTCATAGCATAATGCAGTCATTCAAAAAAAGAAAAATAGATAAGTTCATACTTACGTTAACTATAAATGAAACACCACATCATCAATCACACAATTTTCGGTAAACCCTATTATGTCAGTCACAAAAATATTAACACCCAAAAGAACAAAAGCACTGTTGGCAGTCATCGCTGCTATTGCCTTAATTTTCATGGCTATTATTGGAAAAATGAAGAATGCCGATAAACGATTTCTTTCCGTTGCCACGGCATCCACAGGAGGAACCTTTTACCCGATAGGTGTCGGGCTTGCCAATGTATGGAGCCATCATCTCAAGGATGAAAATATTCAGGTCACAGGCCAGTCTTCCGCAGGTTCAATTGAGAATATTGATTTACTCCAGAAAAATGAGGCACAGCTTGTTATTTTACAAAGTTTGATTGCTGTTGAAGCCTATCAGGGTGTCCGTAATTTCGAAAATCGGCCTTATCAGGATCTGCGTTCCATCTCGGTACTCTGGCCTAATGTCGAACACTTTGTGATGATGGACGATAAAATCAAAGAGGGTACGTTAAACGACATCGCCAACACCCGTTTTTCCGTTGGTCCACAAGCCAGTGGCACAGAGCAATCTACGTTGATTATTTTACAAGGGGTCAACCTTAGTAAGAAAAGTATTAGCCCGGAATATCTCGGCTATAGCGATACCGTTTCCGCAATGCGCGATGGCCGTCTTGATGGTGGCGCAATACCTGCGGGGGTTCCCGCCTCAGCGGTCACGGATATGTACGCCAGCGGTGTCTCTGCCCGTATCCTGAATGTGACCGATCAGCAATTGAAGCAGATTAATGCTATCGCGAATTCCTGGTTTCGTTTCGTCATTCAGCCAGAAACTTACCCCCGTCAAAGTGAAACTGTTCACACGATTGCTCAGCCCAATATTCTGATGACCACTCGTGAGATTGATGAACAAATCGTTTATGAATTAACAAAATCAATGTTTGAGAACCTGAAAGAAGTTCATCAAATCCACAGCGCCGCCAAATATATTTCCCCGGAAAATGCCCTTAAAGGCGTTGCCGTTCCTCTGCATCCGGGAGCCTACAGATATTACCGGGAAATCGGGCTGCCTATTCCTGATGATCTTATCCCGCCGGAAATTCATGCAGCCACAGCTCAGCCTCAGTAATGAGCAAATTGTAAGCCCTTTCTCGTCCGATTATGTGTTTTCATAAGGAATCATTATGAGTATTGCGCCATTAACATCGTCTTCTGCTGAACTGGATAAGGAATCCGGTTCCGGTAATCGCCATTTAATCAGTCCTTACAAACAGATAACTACCCTGCTGGCGATCGCTATTTCTCTTTATGCCATCTACGCTAATGCGTTATCTAATACACAGGAATTTTACCGTAATGTGATCTTTCTTGGCGGTATTCTGGTACTGGGCTTTATACTCTTTCCGGTTTCCAGACAACAGGCGACAGCAAAACTCAATCTTTGGGATTATCTTATCATCCTGCTTACTCTGATCAGTTACGGCTATTTCTATTTTACTTATATCGATTTACATGTTGTCAGAAACAGTATTCCCAATACCACAGATTATGTGATGGCTATCGTTGGCATTGCCCTATTACTTGAAGCGGCAAGAAGAACAACGGGTTATTTCATTCCGGGATTATCTGTTTTCGCTATTGTGTATGCTTTATTCGGCCAATATTTTATCGGTATTTTCGGGCATGCCGGTTTTTCTATCGAGCGCCTGCTATTCCGTCTGTTTATGACCGGTGAAGGGATTTTCGGGATCACACTGTCAACAGCATCGACAGCGATCATTGTCTTTATCCTGTTTGGTTCATTTTTGAGTGTCAGTGGTGCGACAGCATTGTTCAATGATCTGGCTCTGGCAATCGCCGGACGTCGCAGAGGCGGGCCTGCACAGGTTGCTGTCATTTCATCGGCGCTGACAGGCTCACTCAGTGGGAGCGCAGTTGCCAATGTAGCGACAACAGGGACTTTCACCATTCCACTGATGAAAAGCATTGGCCTGTCGCCACGCTTTGCCGGAGCCGTCGAAGCGGCAGCATCAACCGGCGGTATGATTATGCCCCCTATTATGGGCGCAGCCGCTTTTATCATGGCAGGTTTTCTCGGTATCTCTTACACCACCATTGTGCTTGCCGCCATTATTCCCGCACTGCTCTATTACGCTTCCCTGATTATTGCCATTGATTTGGAAGCCAAAAAACAGGGTTTGAAAGGCATCAGTAAAGAAAGTATTCCACAGGTAAAAGCGGTACTGAAAGCGCGTGGGTTACTGCTACTGCCCCTTTTTATCGTAATCGGCACATTATTAGCAGGAAAAACACCCATTTATGCCGGTTTCCTCGGTATTATTGCGATCATTGTTGCAAGCTGGATCACGCCGGATACTTCGGTACGGATGACACCTAAAAAAATAGCCAATGCCCTGAATGAAGCCGCTCGTGGAGCCATTCAGGTTACTGTTGCCTGTGCTGCTATTGGTATCATTATCTGCGTTGTGACTATGACCGGTATCGGCTCTACCCTTGCTTTCAACATTGTTTCCCTGACAGATAACACACTATGGATGATCCTGCTGGTTGTAATGGTAGTCTGTATCGTGCTCAGCATGGGATTGCCATCCACAGCGTTATATATTGTTGTCGCCGTCACCGTATCACCAATTCTCATTAAAGCAGGGGTTCTGCCCTTAGCGGCACATTTCTTTGTTTTCTGGTTCGGGGCATTATCCAATATCACCCCTCCAGTTGCCCTTGCCAGCTACACAGCCGCCAGTATCGCTCGCTCTGATCCCATGCAGACATCATGGAGTGCTGTCCGGCTGGCTTTACCCGGTTTTATAATTCCTTTTATTCTGGTGTATAACCCGGCGCTATTGATGCAGGGCAGTGAGTTAAGTGTGCTTTCTATTCTTTATATGTTAATAACCGCATTGATTGGCATTTATTCCCTCTCTATTGCCACTGCTAATTTCTGGATGATAAAAGCGCACTGGCTGGAAAGGATTTTCTTTACGATTGCTGCTCTTCTTTTAATTAAGCCGGGCGTATTAACCGATTTGGCGGGAATGGCGCTGATTGTGTTATCTGGTGTTATTCACTTGCTGCGCTATAAACAATATCAGACAACAGCAATAAGGAAGGAACCGCATAATGTATGATGTGATTATCATCGGGGCAGGGTTAGTCGGACTTGGTACAGCCAATGCGCTACAGGAACAACACCCACATTTACGTTTGCTGGTACTGGATAAAGAAAAATACGTGGCTACGCATCAAAGCGGGCATAACAGTAATGTTGTTCATTCGGGTATTTACTATACGCCCGGTAGTCTGAAAGCCAACCTGGCGAAAAAAGGGAACCAGACGATATATCAGTTTTGTCAGGAACACGGCCTATACTATGACCGCTGTGGCAAAGTGATTGTTGCAACACAGTTGAAAGAGCTTTCTTTACTGGAAAATATCTATCAGCGGGGTTTGCAAAATGGTCTTCAGGTTAGTCGGTTATCACAGGCGGCTTTGAAGGAGCGTGAACCTTATGTCAATGGCCTTGAAGCCATTCTGGTCCCGGATACCGGGATCGTCAATTATCCGGAAATTGCAGCAAAACTGGCTGAAATCATTCAGATCAGAGGTGGAGATATTCACTGCCAACAATCTGTACAAACTATCCGGGAACACAGTGATTCTATCGAAGTTCAAACCCAACAACGCACTTATCAGGCAAAATGGCTGGTGAACTGTGCCGGTTTACAGAGTGACAGAATAGCTCAACTGGCAGGCTACGATACTGGTATGAAAATCGTGCCATTTCGCGGCGAATATTATGTGCTGAATAGTGATAAAAACCATCTGGTCAATCACTTGATTTATCCCGTTCCTAATCCTGATTTCCCATTTTTAGGTGTTCATTTTACCCGCATGCATAATGGCAAACGGGATGTGGGCCCCAATGCGGTACTGGCATTTAAACGCGAGGGGTATCGCCGGACAGATTGTAACCTGCGGGATATGACGGAAATACTGACTTACAAAGGTGTCTGGAAAATTGCTTCACGCTATTTAAGTGAAGGAATCGCAGAAATGCGCCGCTCATTCTCACATCAGCTATTTACTGAAAATGCCCGCCAGCTTATTCCCTATTTACGTCCTGAAGACATTACTCCGGGGCCAGCGGGTGTCCGTGCTCAGGCAGTCACGCCCGAAGGTAAACTAGTGGATGATTTTCACTTTGTAACCGGTCGCCGGTCATTACACGTTTGTAATGCTCCCTCGCCAGCGACTACTGCATCATTTGAGATTGGGAGAGAACTTGTAAGACGGTATTTTGAATTAATTTAATGGTAATGATTTTTTAAAAGGCAGCGTATAGATTAATCACTATGCGCTGCCTGATCACTTATTATAGCAATCGCAGTAAGTCAGCAACCATTCCGGGAAGATTCGCTTCTCTCCACCGAATATTCCATCCCGAAATTCCCAGGAAAAAATCGTCAAAACGTGGATCAATAAAAATTCCTTGATGCCGATTAACATTATACACTAGTCTATTAACACCTTCTTCATAGCGAAATCTACTGATGGTATTGACTGCCCTTGGATTAATTTCATTTATAAATGGTGCATATAATTCACGTACTGTTCTACTTTCAATATTTATAAATCTTTGTACCGCTCTGCCCCCCGCATTCAGAAGTACGCTGTTGTCCATTGTTAACCTAATTCCTCCACCCGTTGTCTGATAAGCAAATCCCAAGCGCTGTAGTACGTTAAAATCTTGCTGCATGCTTTCTGTCATCTGAGCGAGTGGAGGAAAATCAAACTGCACCGTTCTATATCCATTACTCATGACTTCCTGTACCCACCCTGCCGCATTTGCTCTATCAAAAGATTCTAATGTGCTTCTTGCAGTTGTCTCAATTGCCGCTGCTGCCCTTGTTGTATTGGCTGTCTCAGTAGCTCTAGTTGTCTCCGCTGCAACTGCTTCTATTGTTCTGGGAACCTCACTTTCTCCCACCGCCGCAGCCCTTACACTGGAACCAAAACTAAAACTATTTTGTAGCTGAGCTTCCACCTGCCGTAACCCACGAACCATTTTACCAAGTGCAAAACTACCCAGACTGGCCGCTCCCAACCCTATTGAAATCCAGCCCAAAACAACAGAAGTCTGCGGATCACTGCCCTCTGTCACGGCACTGGCAAACCCGGTCGCCGCCCCTAAAAAACCAACCCCGGCCAAAATCGCCCCACTCAGCGTCAGGGAAGCCCCTCCCGTTGGAATGACCGCGGCCAACTCCGCGACCATTCCAAACAGACCTAACGCTATTCCCAGAATACTGCCCACACTGATGTGCCCACTCGGATCGGTCCGGTTGATCGGATCGCCCAGGCAGTACGCATACGGGTTCAGCCCCCCGGCCCCGAACGGGCTGAGGCTGTCCGGCGCCGTAAACCGCATCAGGACCGGGTTATACGTCCGGTAGCCGTTGCCCAGATGATACCCGCCTCCG
>NZ_CAWNQF010000117.1:0-6686 GCF_963876465.1 Xenorhabdus sp. KK7.4 | reverse complement strand
GGTGGCGAAATAAAACTCCCGTAGCCTGCAAGGGAGAGCAAGCATTGCGGTACATCTGCGCACTTTTGGAAGCAGATATCGTCAGACACCTAACCCATCATCTGGCGGTGAAAGTCGCTTAAACTGAAAAAGACCTCAAAAAGGTGTTTTTATATCGACTTATGAGCTATTTGAACATTAAGTCATGTACTTACGTTTCAAACCAACATAAATCGTATTTGCCTTTATCTTTAATGGACAGCAGGATGGATTTTTCACGTCCAGACATCCCGTTCATCTTTCTCCCTATCCTTGTTTGACATATTCAACGGACCACTTTTTACCCCTAAACAATTAACTCATTGCTCCCGTTTGACACCGAACCTTGCGGCGTTTTGCTATGCCTGTTGGCATTTCAACGCTTGCACGATTTTTGCTGACCGTTTGCGTATTTAAGGCGTCACTTTTGGCCGGTTTACCGCTGAAAGTGACGCCGTAGACAAAGCACAACACAATCCTGACAGACTCAGGCCTACTTCACCCCGCAGTGAATCTGACACTGCATTTTTAGATTGAAAAAGGAGAACTTGACGATATCGAGGCTGGCTTTTTTGCCGGTGGGGATGACCTGCACACGCAGGCGGCAGTACCGTGTACTCAACCGATACCCCGCAATACCTCAACCTGCGTTCACTCTGGCGCACAGATATTCGTCAAGGGCAAAACCGGTGTTTTCTGTTTTGCTGCACTGACGCGCGCCAGAGATCGCATATCGTTAGGTATCAATAGGGAAAATGAGATGAGTCGATTGATTAAAGAATTAAAGTTTTTTGCCCGACAAGGCGGTGGTAGTCATAAAACCTGTCATGATCGCATTCGGATCGCCGGGCGTTTGGGTGCTTTGTTATTGAGCCTGAATATTCAGGTGAAAAGCCTTAAGAATTTGAAAGCCAAACATGTAGAGCAGTACGTTGATACTCGTTTATCTCAGGGGATTGCCAAACGAACAGTACAAAATGAAATGTCCGCACTGCGTAATATCTTCCGCATGGCAGGCCGGGAAAAACTGGAAACCTCGCCGCGTTTGAGCAATCAGGCATTGGGGTTAAGCGGCACCAGCCGCGCCGGAACTAAGCAGGCGATCCCTGATACTACGTTTCAGGTTGTTTATCAGAAAGCACTTGAACGTGATGCTGGATTTGCCGTCACCTTGAAACTTGCCCGATTGTTGGGATTACGTTCTCAGGAAGCGGTGCAATGCAGTGCGTCATTGAAAAGCTGGCGAAAACAATTAGAACAGCCAGAGCCGAAACTGCATGTTGTTTTCGGTACAAAAGGTGGCCGACCAAGACAAACCCGTGTATTGGATGTTACTGCGGTAAAAGAGGCTGTCGAGCAAGCCATTGCTGTTGCAGAACAACGCGGCGGTAGATTGATTGATAAGCCCGATCTCAAACAGGCCATGAACTACTGGCGAACACATACCACAAAAATTGGTTTAACCGGTCAACATTCTCCCCATAGTTTGCGTTATGCGTGGGCACAGGATGCACTTAATTTTTACCAACAGAAGGGTTTTAGCCATCAGGAAGCAAGAGCACTGGTATCAATGGATTTGGGACACGGAGATGGTCGTGGGCGTTACGTTGAACGGGTTTATAGTCGTTCAACTTAGCCGTTCGGTTATTGAGTTAGATAAAACAATCAGTTAAAGTATTCCCGCCATTAGCAAAATCTAGTGGTCAGGGCTTCGCATCCCTGTAGTATCCAAACACTGGTAGGATGTTTCTACCAGTGCGTCTGCTATCACCCTTTCAATGGTGATTCAGGCAGGGGAGGCTTCGGCCTCACCGGTGGATACTCCGGTAATGCGAACCTTGCTTGAATCACCGCCATCAATATTAATTAATGGAAGGGGTAGCAGGAATGAATAACAACATTAGAACTGACTGGCATCAGGCCGATATCATCGCAGCATTACGCAAACGTGGTACAACCTTAGCGGCTGTTTCTCGTGAGGCGGGGCTCAGTTCATCAACATTGGCAAATGCATTCAGCAGGCCGTGGCCTAAAGGTGAATGGATTATCGCAAATTACCTTGGCATCCATCCCTCAGAGATCTGGCCTAGTCGGTATTTCGATTCTTATACTGGAGAATTATTAGAAAGGAAAGCCCGCTCTAAGCCACAGGAATAACCGACTTTAATTTGTGATCGACTTCGTGAAAATGATAATTTTTAATATGAAGCCCTGAGTGTGAAATGGCAGTTCAATCTGATCATTTTTAATTCTCATGGCTTTTTGTTTTAGCTTAATGATAAGATAAAGTTTTTGTAGTGTATTAGGCGGAAAATCTACCTATATTTTAGCTAAAGTGCATTACTTCATACTTAATCTGACCCTCTGTTCATCTGGAGATAATTAGATCTGATAGTCAGCTCAGAACCAAGTACAGACGTTAAAACAGATCCAAACTCACCTTTCTTTTGCCACTTTAGTCGTAGATATGTTTAATAATCCACTGAATAAATTAATAGTATTATTAGCTGAGTAAAAATTTGCACAATTCGCGCTCTACCTATATAAAGTTTGTCGGTTTCATTACACACCTACAGTAATTTCAAAATAACCTGTTGAAATAGAGATACATCAACGTTAACTTGGCATGAGTAAAAATCATGAAAGAAAGCAAAAAATGTTTGACTTGCAAGCAGAGGAAGCAAGTCTATTTTAAGTGTGGTAGGAAGCTATCAGAAATAGTGAGTTACAGCACCAACACCATTCTTCTCGCAAAAAATACGTAGAAGTATCACAGCGTTATTTTGAATCCTTTTAAAGCAAATAACGCACTGCTAACGGGTGTTACTCTGCGTGCCCAAGCTAAATACAAGGAGATAATGTGCCACTATCAAGTTTGCTAAAAGACACCGTTTCGCTATTAAAAAAGAATGGTGAAAGAGTCGACGGGATTAAAGCAAGTGTTCAGTCAGAAAAAATCTTTATTCAGAGATCAGATATTTTAATTGAAACAGGCGATTTGATTCAAAGAAGAATGTCAAATGGTGGTGAAGAAACCTATGAAGTCATTGATCCAGGTTTTCATGAACGCCATGGCCCCATCGCGGCAGGCTATCAAATGACTCACAAAAAACTAGGTTTACCTGAAGTAGGACAGGCTATGCAAAATATCACTTACAATATCAGTGGGTCTAATTCGCATGTTAACAACCACTCGATAGATAATTCAATAAATATCGTCAATTTGAATTCAGATATTGTCGATCATATTGCCATGCTGCGCTCAGAGATAGAGAGACTAATAAATGGCCCCGAAGAAAAACAAGAAGCTTTTGAGGTTGTAGATGCAATCGAGGGACAATTTACATCTGAAAAACCAAGCAAGGCTGTAGTGAAAACCTTATTAGCATCTTTGCCTAGCGCAGGTAGCATTGCTTCTATAGGTTCATTCTTATTGAGCTGTTTAGGAGGGTAATGAAACGTGATAAGTACGTTGAAGAAACTATAAAGCAGATTATCACTGGCATTGACACAGCATAAAGAAACTGTTATCGAAATAATTAGAAAGTAATCCCTACGTCTGCAATATCCTATTTTCAGAACGTTATAATCAGTTATTCGAATACTGGCGTTCCGATCCAAAAAATAGAATTTGACATTGCTGTGTCAATTATCTGAGTCAATTGAAGTGTGAGTTTAACAGCGCTGCCTAGTACTACAGCCGTGGATTTCCATAACTCAATGTGTTAATTGATAATCACTAAATTGGAATGTCAGAAATTTCAATCCCTTTATCATGAATTTCCTATCAGGTATCAGGAAATAGTAGTTACGACTGTGATAGGCGGAAATACTTCCAGTTTGAAAGTAGAAAAAATTCCTTCTATTAAATTGTTGGTTTCCAATAGGAGAGCATCTTTGGCAAAGCGAGATCCAAACAAGACAGCTCGGAATAGGATGATTAAGGCTATTAAACTCAAACTGCGGGAGATATTGCCCGAGGTTCTTAAAGAAACTGGGTTTAAAAATCAGCAATCACTAAACGCGACGATCGGCAGCAAGAATGATGAGTTCTTCGATCTAAAGAATGATGTGATTCATAGTCAAGAGGAATTTGTCTCCCGATGGTTAGAGGGTTTAAAGACCAGTGCCTTGAAAGACGGAGTTGCTGCACATATCTCGATTTGGAATCGTCTAAATAAGCACGCAAAGTTCAGAGAGTATACAGTTTTGTTCCTAAAACGCTCCTATCTCAATCAATTCGATAAGCTATCTAAGAATCGCCCTGAAAGTCAGGATGCAGAGCTTTGGATCGGTCAGGAAAACGCAAACTACGGTCTTCTCGTCAGTCCTCGGTTCAGGAAAGACGCTGGGAGAACGATAAGAGTGAGATTAGAGCTTTTACCAAAGCATACTGGACTATTGGACACGTAATGACCACTGGGCTAGTAATTCCTGGTAAGGAGAAAATTTTCAAGTTTAGCGATATCGAACAGTATCTTCTATTTTTCCAAGATACCTTGGTTCGAAATTCAGGATCAAAAAGTATGAGTACGAGATCGCTGGCCACTATTGCGACTATGTCCGAAATCAAACTGATCCGAATCAAGTTCCTCTCCTAATCCCAGAATTCAGATATGCAGGATTAGAAAAAAAGCATGTTTATCGTCTTGATTTTTTGGTGATAAATCCGTACACCTTGGATAAGATTGGGTTTGAACTCTCTCCGTGGTCTACACACGGATATCTCTCAAAAGTCAAAGAATTGACTCAGACAAAAATCAACGAGATGGCGGCAGATAACTTTGCTAGGGAAATGAAGAAGCACCGCGCCTACTTCAAAGAGCACTCTGTCATGTGTCTTATCTACACAGATGAGGAGCTAAAGGATACGAAGACGCTCTTCAATGAAGATATCGCTCCATTCCTCGCCCCAGAAAGAACTCAAGTCCAGCTTTCTTTTCTGATCATGGAGGAATTCTTTAATAGCTAACACTGCTACGCACTAAATATTGGTAGCCAACAAATCTTTCCATCGGATCGCTTCCAGCGGCCGATGAGCCCCACAATGTTAATGTTAGCTCTTAGTCGACTGTCTGATTTAGTCACACCTTATGACAGAACATTGTCAAATTGAGCAAAGACTAATCCAGTTAAAGCAAAGCAAGTAATCCTGTTGCAATCACACTCCCTGTTATTCCTTCTAGTATGCTTCTAATTGATTTCACAGATTCACTGATTATTATTTGTTTCGGATGTGGTGAATCTAACTGGAGTTCCATAGTTGCTATCTCTGTATTTAACTCTTTCCGTCGCAACTCGTTGAGTTCTAAATTTTCATGAACCTTCTTAAATTGTTCAATAAAATTACTGAAATCTTTGGGGGCTTCATTAACAATCAAAGTTTGATTAGCTCCTGCTGAATCTTGCTGTAACTGAGAATTATTCATATTTTGTATATTATTAGTGACTTGATATGTTACTTGAGCCGCTGCTTGCTTTTCTTCTTTAGTAAAACTCATTTTATCACCTAGTATCCCGCGAGATTCTAAATTTAGTGCCCAGTTAAGTACTTCATTCCTAATTGCCTCAAGAATTCCAACAATTTCCGTGTGCGATACAAGTAATACTGGTTCCAATGGAAAATTCATTAGTTTTATTAACTGATTTTTCGTATTCTGATTAAATGGTATTTGTAAATTTTGTCCTTGATGATCATTCAGTAGTGAATCTAATTCACCAACAGGTTGACCTATTTTTCTTGTTGAAAGAACCTCTGCTAGGTTTGCATTCATATATAAAGGTTGCAATCCATGGTATGGATTGAAAACTTTAACCTCTCCTCTAATTTCTCTATAGCCAGGTATAGCTTCTTCATTGGATGGGTAGCCGTTAAGCTCATTGTTCACCCATGTTTCAATCTCTACAATGATTAATTTTTTTGACACAACTAATGCTTTTCTAAGCAAGTCTGAAACACGAATATTTTTATTCAAAGCGTCTCTTTGCAACTCAAGTACAAGTCCTGACATTATTTTGATCCCTACTCTATTGTTATGTCGCCGCCGAATAATAACTTATTAAGATGATAAATATAGCAATATTACAAACATCTGCTTGCTATAGTATCACTACTTAAATTAGTTGTAATAAAATACATACCTTTCCAAATTGGTTTTATCAGGATTAACATATAAGCATTTTTTGTACTAAACTTGATTTATAATCACATAAAGGTAAATTATTTTACATGCGTTTTGATATATGGTTGCACTTGATAAGGTAACGACAATCGCTCTGTGCATTTAATGAGCATTAATGTGCTAGACCTGCACTGATTTCAGTGATTCGCGCTAAATATTTCAGCAAAATATGAAAAAGCCTCCATTTCATTATAACAATCAGCTTATTCGATCCATAATAGATATAGATAAAGTTAGCCTGGTGTAAGTAACCAAGTATTACAGGGGCATAAAATCAATATATAAAAATAATTTTAATATATTCAATTAATTACTTTCATTTACTAGTCCCGCCCTGGCACCAAATTAAAAACCACTGATAAAACAGTGAGTTCGGGAATAAGTATCCCCCGGCATAGCCGGGGGTTTTTCATATGCGCCTATAAGGCTCTCTTACCTGCCGCGCCCTAACAGGCGCATCGCAATCTGACATTTGCATTCTAGTGA
>NZ_CAWNQF010000116.1:0-6695 GCF_963876465.1 Xenorhabdus sp. KK7.4 | reverse complement strand
TTCGAAATCCAGGGCGGCATCGACTTGACGGACTAAATGATGTTGAGGCACAAGCGCATCGAGCGAGAGTGTTTCGGGCGGGAAAGTCTGGGGAGGGGGTATTCTTAACATGGCGGCAAGCTCCGTCGGGTGAACGGAATTTGATTAAATCAAAGTGCCGGATAAAAAACCAGCACTTTGTCAGTAATCTGCAACCACCTTCGGGTGGTTTTTTACTATATGGGAACAACCAATGGCACAAAAGAAATTTCAGCTCACTAATGAGCAAAAAGTTCTCTTTGATGCCTTAACTCCATTACAGCAAAAATTCGCACTGGGTATCTTGAAAGGATTAAATCAGGTCGATGCTTATCGTAAGGCAGGAGGGAAGGCAAAAGGAGAGTCTGCCCGAACTCAGGCGAGCCGAATGATAACATTTGATAACGTTAAAACTTTTCTCGATGCCATGAACCAAGAAGCCATTTCCGATGCGGTCATGAGCCGTCAGGAAGCCTTAGAGCGTCTTTCTGCGATGGGACGTGTTTCTATTCACGATATTGCCAACTTCCGTAACAGTCAGGTAGGGGAAGACGACGAGGGGAAGCCAGTGTTCCAGGCTACATGGCAATTTAAAGATTCAGCCTTGCAGAACCCTGCTGCATTGAGTGCCATTTCCGAACTGACCACCGGCAAAGACGGTATCAAGCTAAAACTTCATGATCCGAAAGCGGCCATTAAGCAGTTGTCTGAATTAATGGACTGGGAGGCACCGAAGAAAACGGAAGTCACCGGCAAGAACGGTGGCCCACTCCAAACGGTGGCATTAACCAAGGCGGAGTACCAACAGGCCCGGCAGGAGATGTTAAATGAGGACGACTGCTGAGCAGCGGGATTTTGCCCGCAGACTGGAATGTGAAGAAGACGGCCTGTATTTTTCCCGCTACTTCTTCAAGCAACGCATGGGCAGCAAGATGATTGTGGCCCCGCATCACCGGATTATTGACGAGACGTTACAACGGGTCATCGACGGTGAGATATCCCGGCTGGTTATCAATGTGCCGCCCGGCTATACCAAAACCGAGCTGGCGACGATTAATCTGATGGGACGGGGCTTGGCCCTCAATCACCGTGCCCGGTTTATGCACCTGTCGTACTCTCACAATCTGGCCTTACTGAACTCATCAACCACCCGCAATATGGTGAAATCACAGGCGTATCAGTTCCTGTGGCCCATGTCCTTGCGTGATGATGCGGACAGCAAGACCATGTGGTGGACAGAGCACGGCGGCGGGGTTTATGCCTCTTCCGCAGCAGGACAGGTCACCGGGTTTCGTGCCGGTCATATGGAATCGGGCTGGCAAGGGGCACTCATCATTGATGATCCCGTTAAGCCCGATGATGCTCACAGTGAAACTGTGCGCAATGGGGTGAACAATCGTTTCAATGAAACCATTAAATCCCGGCTGGCCATTGAGACGACCCCCATCATTGTCATCATGCAGCGCATCCACTATCACGACCTGAGCGGTTATCTGCTGCGGGGTGGCAGTGGAGAACGGTGGCATCATCTTTGTCTGCCGGTGACTATCAATAACGCGGTCTCTTACGAAACCCTGTTTCCTGAACACACCCATGCCATTCCCATTGCGCATGGTTTGCCGGATGGCTGGTTATGGCCGTTTAAGCACAATGAATCACACCGTATTTCGCTCTTTTCGCATCGCCGAACGGCAGAAGCGCAGTACATGCAACGGCCACGTAAATTCAATGAAGAAGGGGCTTTGTGGAATGAGCAGATGATAGCTGCATCCCATGCCATGACTATCAGTCAGGAACTGACACGCACCGCGGTGGCTATGGTTACGATTATGAACGTGACCAGAATACCGATCCGGCAGCGAAAGATATCGAACGCGAGAAAATGAACGGGATTTTTCACGATATTACGGAGGCTGTGGGAGAAATACAGACGTTCGGTACGGCGCAATGGACAGTAGAAGCACAGCCTTATCCGTTACGGGCACTGGTGTATCACAAGCAAAAACTCTGGCAATCCCGTATTGAGAATAACAAAGAAGCGCCCGCAGCAGGCAATGCTTGGTTTGAACTCAAAGCCGACCTAACTGCCGGAGAGGTTGGAGCATACAACAAAGAGGAGGCCAACCAACGCTTTCAGCCATTGGGGAACTACACGCCTGCCGGTTATAGCTATGGCAAAGAAGAGTCTGATAATCGTTTTCAACCGAAGGGCAATTATCAACCTGCCGGGAATTATACGTTGAAAGGGGACAGTTATACCAAGCCAGAATCGGACGGGAAATATCAGCCAGTGGGTAATTATCTGACGGCCGGGTATAGCTATTCTAAAGACGAAAGTAACGGGCGTTTTCAGCCGAAAGGCAATTATGCGCCTGCTGGTAGTTATGCCCCGAAAGGCGAAAGTTACACTAAACCCGAATCAGATGCTAAGTACCAGCCACAGGGTAATTACCAGCCAACAGGTAATTACGCCGTGCGGGGGGAGAGCTACACGAAAGGGGAGTCCGATGGGAAATATCAGCCTCGTGGCAATTATCAACCTGCTGGAAACTATGCTCCGGCAGGGAATTATGCGGTTAGGGGGGAGTGTTACACAAAAGGCGAATCTGATGAGCGATACCAACCTAAAGGTGCGGGTGTGAATGTCCGCAAAATTTTCTCTGGTAACTGGGGCAAATGGGGTAGTGCAAGCTTTACTGAGGATGTCAGAGGTAAGTTTTTGTTGTTTAAAGGTCATGCTTCAGGTTGGTTTGCCCCTGCTGTAATTTTGCCTGTTGGTGGGTGGCAATACGAAGTTTCTTGGTATGCTGGTGGTAATTCACAATTCCACATTTTTACATTATCAGGTGATGGGCGAAGTGCAAGTTGCCAGGATTCTTCATGGAGCATAGGGGAGATTTGGCTGATTAATTAATTATGGCATTTTATTTTTCCATATGACAGGTTAAAACCACCGTCTTTAGACGGTGACTTTGACTCTAATGTTTTGACCTATGCGCGTTTACGAGGTGCGTGGTTCGACGACTTTCAGTCGTCGGCACCGAAGTGCGCTAACCCACCTACTTCAGTAGGTGGTAGTTAAGTTTTTCGTAATATTATAGTTTTCCTTTGTAAGAATCAAAATCATTAGTCATACCCTGATTTACAAAGCAATAAGAAATTTGATATGAGCTAAGTGAGATATATTGATATTATTTCACTTGGCATTTTTTTAATGCAGAAATACTAACAGTGGATAAGCCAGCTGGTGTATCACTAATAATAACAGTTTTTATATTAACTCCAATCACAATATGGTTACCCACAAATATCACGAGGTGTTTCATTGGACATTATTGTCGAAATAAATTTTATTAATGTTTTATATGACATCCTTCTGCTATAAAAAGATAAATTCTTACATCACTAACAAAAATTTATTAAAACAGTAAGTTCCGTGTTGATAAACCCAATTTGATGTTTACGGGCGGAAATGACCACACCGCCTTCATATTACTTAGCAAAATACTTTGTTGATTAAATGAGGGTTATATATGAATACTCAAGATAGTAAACCTGATAAGGCGACGAAAAAAGATAATGTATTTCCTGATACTCCAATCAGGAAAAAACAAACTGTCACACTAAATCAAGCTGAAAACAGTGTCAGTAATATCTTTGGCTTTGGCTACTCACATGCCAATTTCTTCAACAGCTACTTCGGAGCCTAATCTCATGACAAAAACATTTAAAGTTCCCTTTGCAGCGCAGGGAGATAGAGTTTCTATTCCTGATCAGCCTCGAGAAGATGGTACTGTTTCATATGCTCAAGGTTATGGTAGTGGATATGGACTTGATCCAAACGAAGATCCTGCTGCCATGAATATCGAACGTGAAAAGATGAATGGTATTTTCCACGATATTACCGAAGCCGTGGGAGATATCCAGACCTTTGGCGCGGCGCAATGGACAATGGAGGGCCAACCTTATCCTCTGCGTGGATTGGTTTACCATAAGCAGAAACTCTGGCAATCCCGCATTGAGAACAACAAAGAAGAGCCAAAAGCAGGAAATGCATGGGTAGAGCTAAAAGCTGATCTGACTGCTGATGAGGTGGGTGCCTATAGCAAGAAGGAGTCGGATGACCGTTTCCAGGCTAAAGGAGACTACCAGCCAGCAGGCAATTATGCTCCGGCCGGAAACTATGCCTTGAAAGGTGAAAGTTACACTAAACCGGAATCGGATTCGAAATATCAATCCAAAGGAAATTACCAGCCAGCAGGTAATTATGCTCCGGCCGGAAACTATGCCTTGAAAGGTGAAAGTTACACTAAACCGGAATCGGATTCGAAATATCAATCCAAAGGAAATTACCAGCCAGCAGGTAATTATGCTCCGGCCGGAAACTATGCCTTGAAAGGTGAAAGTTACACTAAACCGGAATCGGATTCGAAATATCAATCCAAAGGAAACTATCAACCTGCAGGTAATTACGCGTTGAGAGGAGAAAGTTATACCAAGGGGGAATCTGATGCGAGATATTTAAAATCTATCTCGGGTCGTGCAATTAGGGTATGGTCTGGCAATATTGAATCAGGGACGGTTAACTTATCTCGTAATGTATTAGGTAAAGTTTTATATTGTTATGACCCCAACCAAGATTGGTACTACACAGTGACAATACCAGCCCCTTATATTGATATTTTTACTCTTTCTGGGACAGGGTGGATTGCATTAAGGTTAGATGGTTCTGGTACTTGGCTGACTATATCTAAAACAAAAGTGCGTACAACAGCAATAGATATTTACGAGTAAGAGCCTGTAAATTAAACTGTGTATTTACCATATCTTTGTATAATTAATCAGGGGAGAGTTCACTCCCCTTTTATTATATTTTATTATATTTTATTATTCAGCGCATAGCGTTTTTTTGATTTTATTATAATATGAATCATCATAATATTCATATATAGATTCTTTTATTATCGAATGAGCAGGGAGCTGTTTTCCATCAATGATGCATTGTAATTTATTAGATAATACACCTATATCATTTAAAGGGTATAATTCACCATTGACTCCATTTTTGATTATATCTGCAGGTCCTGTTTGACAATCGGAGCTAATCACGTAAACGCCATAGGATATTGATTCACATAGAACCATGGGAAAACCTTCGTAAGATGAGGTTAGTAATAAGCAAGTGACGTTTTTAATATTTTCCCGCACATATGCCCATGGGTTTTGTTGCCAACCATGCCACTTTATTCTATTTTCAATTTTAAGTAGAATTGAAAGTTTCTTTAATTTATCAATTTCTTGGGAGTCACCTGAACCAACAATATTTAGTGACCAATCTCCATTTATTCTAGAAAGTGATAAAAATAGTTCTTTTAGATTCTTTTGCCCATTGAAATTAATCCTGCCTAAATATAAAAAAGAAATATTTTTTTCACGGGTTATCACTTCAAGTTTTGGTGTCACAGGATTAAAAACAGTGTAAATATTTTTTTGGTTAACTCCCATGTTGTAGAGTTGCGTAGCGATTCCAGAACTGATAGCCAAATGTTTATCTGCTAATAGAATGTATTCTACTTTATACATATCATGCAGGGTGAAATGACACCAAGAAATGATATTTGTACTTTTAAAACTAAATCTCCTTGCCCATAGTGATATATAGCATGTTAGTGAGTCGTAAGATATAATATGCTTTGGATTGTGTTGTGAAATTAATTTTGAAAATTTATATGCGAAATGAAATCTTCTTATTTTTGTATTTTTAATATTTGACTTAATTCGAACAAACTTTTTTTCACCAATCCATCTATCATCAGGGTTTTTGAATTTATCCTCAAAAAAAACAAATAAAACATCATAGTTATCATTGTGTGATAATAATCTGTGAAAATTATCAAAAACGGTTTCCATACCACCAAATCCACTTAAATTATATCCGGCAATAAAAATTTTATCTTTTTTCATTATAAGATCGGCTAGTCGATTAAACAGGGTTTTATCAAATTATAGGTAGTATAATATTGGTACTAGTGTTTAACTTTCTTTAGCGGTGCTCTAATAAAGATTCTCCATAAACCCAATTTTAGTTCAGTATAAAAGGATTTTTTCCTGTGTTGCTGATCTAACTCTGTTCGTTCGTCAGTTCTATCGTTACCAATTGATGAATCTAAGTTCAAATCAGTTAACCCTACTACAGGGGGAATAACACCTTTTAATTTTATAGCACCATGCTCTCTAAATATTTTCCATTCATCAGCAGCGAATCTGATGGGTAGTAAATATTGATATAGTTTTTTAGCTGCCGCTAAATTTAATATGTATCCAAAGGCTCCTGCTGAATCAATAACATTGACAATGCTATACTCGTCAGTTAATGGCTTTTTAAATGAATCAAAGTATTCATTTGTTTTGTTCAGTAAAAAAAACAATGGATTTGATCCAAGAGCCTGAGGATCTTTTTCTAAAGAGGATAGTACCGCTATTAGATTATTATCAAAGGTGATGTCGTCTTCTAAATAGCTTTTCAAAATGGTAGGCGAATCAAAGAAACTCAGTCCTATTTTTGCGAACTTTTTAACCGCAAAACCAAAAAAACACAAAAAGGAAGGACTGAGTTATGGCCATCGTACCACCAATTCCGCGCAATGAGCGGCGTCAAATGAGAAAAATTGTCCAAA
>NZ_CAWNQF010000115.1:0-6728 GCF_963876465.1 Xenorhabdus sp. KK7.4 | reverse complement strand
CGCAAGGTGTTTTAACAAATCAAAAGGGGTTTTTATAGCTGCCTCATCGCTGAAAGCTCTACGGAACCCCCTGCCTAGCAGGGGGTTTTCTATATACAATAAAACGGGAGTCTTCACTCCCGTTATTTTCAAACCATAAATAATCAATGCATGATATAAGTGCGGTTATTTATATAATCACAGGCTATTTTTGCCGAGAAGATTTTATTAACTCTATCAAAATCCATCTTACATCATGGAATGTTTTCGGTTAATTTATATCTATAATCATATTTTCCAAAAAACCAATTAAACTTAAAAAATAATAATGATTATAGTTAAGTCTGCATGCACTTGGTGCCTGTTTATCCGACATAATCTGCTTGATTTTTACTTTTATACCCAACACTATCGTCTTTAAAAATCCATGCTACGATATAAATTCGCCTATCAGCTTCTGCTATTTTTCCTTTGAAGCAACACATTAACTAATGGAGTATTGTCGATGCTTATAGTTAAAAAAATAAAATTTTCCGTACTGGCAACACTGTTTACCCTATTATTATCATCTCCAACCTTTGCCAAAGATGGTGTATTGATTAATTTACCTGATAAAAAATTTGCAGTTATTTCGGTCGGTGATCTGGAAAGTGCATCCATAGGTAGTTATTCCATTGCTGTTTTCCAGGATAAAGAGCTAACAGAATTCACCACTGGTGCCGTTTTTTCCCGCAATGGCTCAATATTTGAAGATGACGGAAAACCAAGAACAACATTTGCTGATATTGATGGTGACGGGAGTAAAGAACTCATTATCTCTAAACTCACCGCAGGCTCAGGGAATTACCTTGAAGTTGATGCACTCAAGATTACCGATAAGGATGTCAAATTACTGACCCGCATCAATACTAATAGTACGAATAATATTATTAGATTGCTTCGTAATCATTGTAAGAAAGAGCAATGCTTAAAGCAGAAACAGTGATAACACCTGAATCAGTTATTCAATGCCCATAAAATGTCAGGCAAACGATAGATAATGTACTATTGTTAATGTTATCACCACCATACCCAATGGATTTCGAGTTGTATCGCGGAGGAAAATAAGTTATTCCCTCCGAAAACATGGCTCACTATATAATCGGGGTGAGCACAGACAATAAAAAGCAACCTGAAAGGCGATGGGTATACCACGGTATAGCTGATAAAGGGGAATCTATGAAACGTCTTTTATTACCATTTTTTTTGCTATCGCTCTCATTCTTCTCTTATGCCGCACATACAAATCAGGACAAGATTGCTGAAACCTATTGTGATGTGTTTGGCAAAGCTTCCGTAGAGGCATTTAAAACCCATGACTCGCCAGATGTGATAGCACAAAATGCATTAAATGCTTTACATAAGAAAGGATTAACCCTAAAAGAAATCCAGTCTAATAAAAATGAATTTATTGCAACAATTAAACAAACTGTTGCTGAAGTCAGAGAACATAAGCCAAAATTTCCGAGCAATCACCATTTTGATGAGACGCTGGCTAAATCAGTTAAAGATTGTAAGGTTCAGATAAAGCATGTTTTATCCCAACATGCTCGCTGATTAAATGCGGAGCGACGAAGATTCGCCGCTCCGCATATACTTGCACTCTTGCAAATTACCACTTTATTCGCAGCACTCATATCGTCAGTTATGCTTCTGGAGTGCACTTTTATTGCGGCAACTTATTCTGGAATTCATTGAGTATATTTGGTTCAAGGCTCCAGAGTAAAACTCTACAAAAGGATTTATGGAATTACTCTTGGTTTTTTCTGGTCTTGTAAGTCAATACAGGCTTAAGCCGTGCTACTAATTTTACCAAACCTGTTTGTACCATAGCATCCATTACGCCACTAATAGGCTTATAGGCTTCTGGCGCTTCCTGAAAAATCAGCTGATTATCCAGACAAACCACACGACTACCCAATGCGGTACGCGAAAGTTGTTGTGCATTATAACGCCCGGCTAAACGTGATTTACACTCATTACGTCCCCATTTGCGACCAGCACCATGAGCAAGAGAAAAAAGACTTTGTTCAGTGGCTACCGGTTTCACTAAATAGCTATAGTCCCCTCGGGAACCCGGAATAACGACCAATCCCTGATCAGAAGGTGTTGCACCTTTGCGATGTAGCCAGCCATCAATTCCGTCAATAACACTGGAGGTGAGCAAATTGTGTGAAACATCCAGTAAACAGCTTCCTTCAGCTCGCCAGCGTCCCAGCATCCGTTCAGCAATTAACTGACGGTTAAGGTGAGCATAATCGAGAGCCTGTTGGTGTTGCTGAAGATAATGCTGCGCCTGTACACTGGACGCCTCCAACCCTTTATGCCCATACTGGCGAACATGCTGTTCAAGGATCATTTGCCCCATCCCACGTGAACCGCTGTGTACCAACAATAAAAGCTCTTGTTTATTAAGTTGCCATGTTTCAAGAACTTTAGGCTGATAAATTTCATCTATTTGCTGCAATTCAGCAAAGTGATTACCACCACCAATCGTCCCCGGTGAATAGCAAAAATATTCGGCCATATTCTCTGGCAGTTCATCTTCTTCCAAAGGGTTATCGATAGAACCGAGTTTTTTCTCCAGTTTATCTAATGACCATTTATTCAGCATTAAATCTGTTTTCCACAATGCCATACCACACCCAATATCATTGCCGATGAGTGCAGGATAAAAACGTGACTGTGAGAAAAATGCCGCGCCAACCGGATAACCTCTACCTGGATGCAGGTCAGGCAAACCGACCACACGTACCATATCAGGAAGTTGTGCTGTTGTTTCGAGTTGCTGGATGGCCTTACCTTCCAGCCAGGTATTTTCTGCTGCAATAATCTGAATATGCGATTGTGGTGCAGCCGAATATAATGTATTGCCCATAGATCAATCCTATGATCGATAAAAATAATAAGAGTTATGGTTCAGGCTGTCCTAGCCAAAGCAATACCAGATGTAAAAATCTTAGTAATTAGCTACAGACTGGCCCGAAAAGAGTCATTGTTACTGTCGTCATTATATTTTCTCCTTTCAGTCGTTAATGTAGATTAGTCAATATATAAAATTGAAGTTAGGCATCATACTCTAAATATAGTTCAGATTACCAGTGATTTATTTAATTCACACTCAATAATTTAAAACTAATATCAAATAACAATTCCAACATGTGATCAAAAACATAACCTTATGCTTTTAACCACATATTGAAATTAATAAATCCCTTAAGAAGTCCATTCTCTATTTTGTAAAACCACTCTATAACCATCTATATCTTCAAAGGTTTTTCCCACCACATCCCAATAGTCATTATATGATTGAACCACCTTAAAACCTGCATTTATCATACGCTCACAGCATTGTTCCCAAACACTATTTTCACTAAAGTAAAAAACTAGCAGATTATCTTTTGTTGGTGCTCTTCCAACAACAGTTCCTTGATGATGCGTAAATTCCAAATGATAGCTGTGTTTTTCATGCCCAATGATTGAACCATCAAAGTTATTATGCCCCTGAAACTCACCTAATAGCTTAAACCCCAATCCATTAACATACATCTCTGTAACTTCTTTAAGATTATCAGTTGGCCTGGCTACTCTTAATATTGATGACCTTGGGATCATTATATTCTCCATAATTTATTTTAAAGTTTTTATATTTTTTGCTAAAAAACACGTACACTCTAAAACCTTAACCTAACTTTAGGTCAAGCCACCTTTATCAGAATATTTTTTGGATATATAGAAAATAAAATTGATAGAATATTTATTCTTTGAGCATCAATTTATTTTATAAAAAAACACTAACTCGGGATCATCTTCATCAATGTTTTCTATATAACCACTTTTCCTAAAGCCCGCCTTGTTTAATAATGATTGCATCGATTTATTAGATTGGTTCGTAGATGTGAATAATTTTGGACAAGAACAAATTGATTTTAGGTAGCTGATAAGTTGTAATCCAACACCTTCCCTTCTGTTTCTTTCTCCAACCACCAGCATCTCAATAAAAGCATAATCAAAAAAATTATAATGCAGTACACCATAAGCAATCACCTCACTATCTAACTCTACCAAATAGCAAAATTGACTCTTGACCCAATTTTTAATTTGAACTAACCGACGATTATCATACAGAACAACTGGATCGATTCTGGTAAGAATATCGATATCAGGCATATCAGCACGCCGGATGTAGAGTATTTTGTTTTTTCGGTCATCGTCCATATTTATCATAATATCCCACCTTTAGAGCCTTTACTTTTCAAACAACATAATAGTAATTATTTAAGAACCGACTCTCTTACATCTTCCCAATACAGCATTCACCGGACTAAAAGGATCATTACTACTCAAAGTGGCTACCACCCCCGATTGTTTAGTGCCTACCAGATAGGAAAAATTTATGTTGTCCTTAACTGAATCATAAATAACCTCTTTATTGTCTCTTGAACCAAGCCCGACCTTAGCACCAAAATAACCCCATGCTCCCTTAGGTTTTACTCTTGGTGGCATATTAGGATAGAGGCTAACACCTATGTATTTTCCGTTTCCTTCCGCTCTCACCTTCATCATAACTTTAGGAAAATACCCGGGAGGAAATTCTTTGTGATTTTTGGGCTCCCTGAATATGTATGCCGGGTATAAGTAACAGGAATAATTACCATCACGGATATCGAGCTTACCATCAGCAGTGGTATAAACTCCGGTATCTGCCAGCAAGTAACCCGGAAACAGCAGTAATGCAACGGCAATTTTCTTTAACATCTGTCACCACCTGTCATGACTCAAATGATTCAAGTATAGCCTTGACGTTAAATAACATATAACTCGATACCGATGCTTTATGCTATCAACTAATCACAAATTTCTATCATAGACTGCACTCAAACAGTATTACGGGAAAATGTAGGATTTTATTTTTTAGGTAACTGGAAAGTAAAGGTAACCAAGTGATCGATCATTATGCGGATTGGAAACGATCTGCCGATAACCGTTTGCATCGCAGCCGATGTCCTGACCGCGCTTCTCGATACGCTGTTTGGTCGAGTTATGGTGTGAGGCACACAGTGACTGCCAGTTCTTTTTGTCCCAGAATAAACGCTGCGCCGCTTTGATGGCCTTACTGTGACGGGTATTCATGGCGTCTTTGAGTTTATGCGGGACAATGTGGTCTACGACGGTGGCGGCCGTTAATCTGCCCTGTTGGCGGCACATCACACACAGGGGGTGTTGTTGCAGGAAAGTCAGCCGGGCTTTATTCCATTTACTGCCATAGATACGGGATGACATGAGTTGCCCTCCATAAAGCAAAAAACCACCCGAAAGTGGTGACTTATCAAACTATTTACTTATTATCTGAAAAAACCGATAACATAAAAACACGTGATAAATTGGTATAACAAAATTGCTGATCCTATTCCGCTTACTACAGCAATAATTGCAGAGGCAGTGTCTTTGTTTTTCCTGTGACTATAAAAAGCCACACCAAAAATAAGCAGAGAGGGTAATAATATTATACCAATAATACCGATAACCATTCCCATAACTACAAACTCCCTTTGTTTATTCATATCATTGGAGTTTCAGTCTACTTTACGTGCATATTGCTGTCAGCCTCTTTACTTCATTTAGCCTATTAAACTGGCCTGTTCTGTATAGCCATCACGACTCTGTGAATCAGGATGGCAATACAGGCCGTCTCTCCGGCTGTCACATCACTTCGTCTGCCTACAGCGGATGTTGCTGATAATGACCTGTTATTCTCACTCAGGGCATAGGTTATTTTTGATTCTGTCAGTACGCTCGATGAAAAGGAGACATGTCATAGCTAATACCGACAGACGGCGATAACCCGGCGCAAAGGGATATCGGTATCGATACACCTGAAGAGGTGCGCACAAAATAGAATAGTTAAAACAAGGAATTAAGTCGTTTTGCACAACCTATGCTCGATTTCCTTTTTACCGCCGCCATCGCGTTCTACCTGCTCTATGAAATGAACCTTCGCCGAAATAGGAAACCAGCCCACCGAAGGCTCGCCAGCCATAACTGGTGACCTCGAAAGCTCATTTCGATAGGGTTAGGTTCGGTGCAATTGAGATGCGCTTTCGGTGCGCGGTGAAAATAAAAATGCCACCAGTCCGTATGCGTAGGGTACGCGGTGAGAACGAAGTGGCAGCATGAGTTATTCGTATTCCTTTAACCACTCAGGGAATGGGTAAAGAAATATTGACTTTAATTTCAGGTGTTAATCAATCGTTAAGAATTATTCGCTTGTTGTTACGGTGTAATGGGTTTATTAGATTTACCAGTTTTTGTGATGATAACGTTGTAAACGATGCGGAGAATAACTATGAAAAAGTATCTTCTTCTTTGCCTAGTGGCAGGCACTGCGCTTTTAGCACCAATGCAGACCTACGCTTCGATTTGCGAGTATATGAATGGTAGTGATTGGGCTAGCTGTATGACTTCGTGCATAGCATCTTACCATGATTACAATACTTGCCTATCTTTATAATAATTTCCGATAGGACGGTACTCCCACCGTCCTCTCACCCACACTGTGTCCTAACATACTCCTGCAAATATCTCAGTTTTGCCCGGTCGTTGATGATGCTTTCTCGGATATCGAGAACAGCTTGTCCAGTTTCTCTAGGGAGTTCGACGGTGGTTGCATGGCCCACGCTGCCGGAGGAAGTGGCTTCAGACACAGGACA
>NZ_CAWNQF010000114.1:0-6756 GCF_963876465.1 Xenorhabdus sp. KK7.4 | reverse complement strand
AAGTACTTTGCCAGCCCCTTCAGGCAATGAATTATCGATAAAACTCAAGACAATTTTCTCGACCTCTTCGTCGAGTTCTTCTTCGGTCATTTCCTGACAAGCTGCCGCCGTAATAATATCGTCGGCTTCATTACGGCGATCATTCCAATAGGTTTCATTAGAGTCGCATCTCATGCCACTTTCCTCCGTAATTTTTCCAGCTCTTCCATAAAGCTATCCATGAGGTCTCTTTCTTCGAAATACTGAACCGCCTCATTCATCGACCACTGGAGGGCGTCAAGCGCTTCTTCGAACTTCCCATCAATACGATTAATTCCATCAGGGAACGAAACTTCATTTATCCCGGCACAGTACTGTCGGGCAGTAACCACTGGTGCTAATACTTTCACAATGACCTCCGTTAAGCTGGAATAAGCACAACAATTGAAATAAGGAATAAGGCAATTCGGCGCTTCCATGCGCGTCGGTTTCTGACTGCTTGTGGTTTTTTGGGTATGACCATGCACCAATCGAATGAGTTTTTATGCATAAAAAGCCCTCGTTAATGGAAACGATGCGTTATTTTTGGGTTGGATTATTTAGAGGTTAAGGAAATAGCGTACTCAGATATTAAATCAGCGTGAATGTGTTTAGGCATTGTTATTATCTCCTAAATTATTTATTTTGATAGTATTATCCCAATCTAAAGAATAACCTTTATATCCAGTTTGTGTTACATACATACCATGAGGAGGTAACATATGTAATTTTTCTGTTATTTCCATTCTGCAATCATAAGTTCCATTATTAAATATTTCTTCTACCAATCCTTTATCACCATTAAGAAGAATAATTTTATGTCCAACTTTAAGTTGTGGGTAATAGTCTCTTTCAAGTTCTTTCTTTATATCATTTAATTCACCATCTGATATGCAATAACCATTTGGTATATTTATATACATCATTGTTATTCTCCTTTCGCTTTGGTAATAGCTCTTTTAGCTTGAGCAAGTAAGTCTTCAAATAGATCGTTGCCTTCTGCGCTAAATTGTGCCACTAACCTCTCTGCTATATAAAGTAAATCATAAGCGGCATTCTCTACAATATTATCTGGTACTCCTTGTTTAGCTGCAGTAGCTTTAATTGACAGAATATCACCACTTTTTAATGCAAATTGTAATACTTTTCGTTCATAGTAAAGATGCTCAGCCACCGCCTTTATTGCTTCATCAGTAATCTCCCTTTTATCCTTATTTGCAATATTTGTTTTAGTATTAATTTTCCCTTGAAAAATCTTTCCTGTTAGTGGTGAACACCATATTTTATGTTCTAATGACATTATCATTTTCCTATATTCAGGTAATAAAAAGCCTCGTATTGGCGAGGCTGGTGTTTGGTTATTTAATAAATAAATTTAAATAGCATCATCAACAAAAATACAAATATTGATGGAAATGCAAAGAATATAGCCAATATTGAAAATGTTATTTTGCTAAATTTTGTTTTAAATAAAAAAGCCAAAAGTATGAAGATTATCCCTATAGGAATAGTAATCCACCAAGCGAAACTAAATAGATAAAAATAAGTTTCAAAAAGCAAAACTATTGTTCTTACCACTTCATCCACACATATTCCCTCATGAATCCATTGTCGAATCCATGAATATATCAGAGTAACTCACCACAGCCCACTCGGAAATGAGCTGGAGTTAGTCAACAAGCAATCCCTATTTCATCCTGCGTAAGGTCACACCTGCTTTTAATTTCAAATCTCTTTTCGAGAAAATCGAATTTCTCATCACCATCCCAATAATCTAAAATAAGCTTTTGGCAAAATAACCCGGTATCCATAGCATTCTGAGCTCTTGCGAAATACATATAGGAACCAGCTAATTCATTTGATACTCGCGAAACTTGGTTTGCCGTTCTGTACATAATGACGACATGCTTTGATTTCATTATTTCCACACTAAACCCTCGCACTAACCCCGCCCGACTCCAATCGACGGCGGGATTTGGTTTTGGTTGAAACTGGTTTATTAGATGGAGCGCCGTTAACTGTCGTAATAAAGCTGGTTAATGCGTTAACAGTGTCGCGTTCCTGTTTGGTCATGCGTTGTTTGGGTTGACGGTTGTTCCAGAAGTCTTCTTTTCGCTGCTTCTGGATATCGTTGAAAATATTATCAAGAGCTAACTCAAGTCTGTCTTTCATGAATATTCTCCCGTTAATTGGCTTTGATGCTATGGCGATGAACACCACACCTCAAAGCCAACTGCACTTTGAACTAATACACGACTGAGCTTCATAACGAGTACGCCTTTACGGGCTGTTGCTTCGCCCGATTGCCTGAATGATTACCCGATACTCTGAGTAACTACCCGACGCGATTTCAGTTTGCTAGGGCTCGTCAGTTGCCTGTCGTGGGAGTTAGATTATTAAAGAGCGAACTTCCTTTTACGTTTGGCTCCTTGCCTTGGATGACTTAAATATACAAGTTTAACTTTATAAAAACAAGTATTACTTGTTTTTTAAGGTGAGATAAATGCCAATAAACTTTATATTTACTTGTTTTAAAAAGAGATTATTTTTTATGATTTGTTGTAAATGTGAGCAGGTTGGCGTTTATAGGAGGGATATTCTGAGGGAATTAGAAAGCCACCGTATTGGTGGCTAATCTCAGTAAGTTTAAATATTAGCAATCTAAAACGGAATACCAGAACATTTTACCAATAATGTTCACTTGGCTTTCATCGGCAATCTCATCTTCGTACTCATCGCGGTTATAACTTCTTATAAGTATCTTTCCGCTCGGTCGTCTATAAAGACACTTAAGTCTTTTCAGGCCATCTTGTTCAATTGCATACACTTTACCATCAATAACTCTCTTATTAGAGGTATCAATTCCTATTGCGGTTCCGTCTGGGATAACCGGCTCCATACTGTCACCTTTTGCCGGAAAGCAAATAATTGTCGAGCCATCACTGGGCGCACCAATTCTTCTTAATGTTGCTTTAGCGAATCTCAACTTAAACCCATTATGATCCACGCCAATACACCTTCCATCGCCGCAGGCTAACTCAATATCTTTTAAGAACGGGACTTCTACTTCATCGCCATCTAATGGGGTTTCGCTATCCCATGGTGCAATGCTTGACCACTCACTTTCGGGCGGAACTTGACCTGTATCTTTTTTGTGAGCTTCACCAAACAAAAGCCAATTCACATCAACATCAAGGACAGATGCCAATGCTACTAACCTTGATTTTTTGGGTTCTGTTCTTGATTCCCATTGCTGTACAGACTGTGGACTGATACCAAGCCTTTCAGCTAATTCAGCTTGAGTTAGTTTTTTTGCAAGTCGGGCTTGCTTAATTCTTTCATGCATAGTTTTCATGTCTCAAATATACAAGCGAGGCTTTTATTTTCATAGCAAGTGAAACTTTACTTTTTAAAGTATTTCTTGTATTTTGTTTTATAACTATTACCGAAGAAGGAAAATTCACATGAGTGCATTGGAAGTAACGATTAAAAAAGCTGGAGGGGTTCCAGCGTTAGCCCGGATATTGAATGTAAGGGATCAAGCTATTAGGCAGTGGATTAAAAAGGGTTATATCCCACCTGCAAGATATGCGCAGATCCACGAGAAACTCGGCATTCCTCTAACTGACTTAGTGAAAAATAAATAGTAATACCTGTTCTTTAACAATCTGCCCTCACGACAAGCTACTGGTGAACCCTAGCAAATCGAAATAGCGCCGGGAGGTAGGGCTACTCTCAGGCAATCGGGATTTTTATTCCGTAAAGGCTCACTCATCAACCAGCTTCAGTCGTTTAACAGTTAACTATCTCAGGATAGTTGATCTCTCTTTTTATTTTCTAAACAAAGTCTAACTGTCATTTCACTTTAGGAATTTTACCGATGGGAAAAGTAATGAACAAAATATCAATCAGCTATAACGGGGAATACATCGATATTTCCCCGATAACGATATCAACGGCTACGGAGATACTCAGACGCTTTAACATTAGCGAAATGTATACGACCTTCGGCATTGATACCCTTGCCGTGATGCCGACAGAAATCGATGAAGCTGACAGTGCTCTCTGCATATACACGAATGGCGATCACGCCACGGCTTTCCATCTCATGAATGCCTTTTTCATTGGATTGTTTCCATTGCTCGAAAGTCGCGGGTAATTTTTCTACATCAGTGAGGATATTTAAGAACTCATTGTATTGCGATTCATTTTTATAACAGAAAAAAGCAACAGCTTTTTGTTGATCTGACATGTCGAACCTCCTTTGGTTCTTAGTTGTGGAAAACAAAGAATAAATCGAATGATGGTTCGGCACCAGTGACAAAAAGAAAAACCCCAGTTGCTGTAACAACCAGGGCTTCTTTATACAGTTTGGAGTGTTGGTATCTCGATGAAGAAGAGGTATGCAAGCCCACTCTAAAGCCACCAACAACGAGGTAAGTATACATGAAAATCCGATTTAATGGTAGGGAGGCCGTATGAGTACAGCGGAGGTTTTTGATTTTAATGCGGCTAGAAAAAGCAGGAGCAACAGGATGGAGAATCAGAAATCTGGTTTCATCCCGTTGTACCGGAGCATCAGAAATAAACCGTGGGCTAAAGACGTTTTTCTCAGAACGCTGTGGGAAAATTTGCTTATGGATGCAGCCAGACAACCTTATACCGCTAATTTCAAAGGGAAAGTGTGGCACTTACAACCCGGTCAATTAGTCGTAACAGCGGCTGATCTGGGGCTATCTCTGTGTGACCGCAACGGGAAGCCAACCAGTCGTGATGCAGTAGAACGGATGCTGGCATTTTTTGTGAAAGAGGGAATGATTTCAATTGATGGGGAGAAGCGAAAAGGCAGAGTGATCACTATCACAAATCACAGTGATTATGTCGAAAAAATAGACAATTTACCCGCACATAAGGCCGCACATACAGCCGCACATGACGAACCCAGTAATAACGCGGCCTCAGAGCAGCACCCCGCACATGGAGGCGCACATAACCCCGCACATCATGAACAAGAATATATATTAGATACTAACGTATCTAATGATCGTCCGAGAAAATCTAAATCGTCTGGCAAGGTTAATCCTGATGCTGCTGTCAGTTCACCCAAAGGTGATAAGTGGGGAACTACCGAAGACCTGACTGCCGCTGAGTGGATTTATCAGAAAGTATTGGTTGTCAGGCCGAATACCAAAACACCCAATTGGGCATCATGGGCCAATGATATTCGGCTGATGAGACAATCTGATAACCGAACCCATGCGGAGATCTGCCACCTGTTCAAGTGGGCAAATCAGGATTCATTCTGGTACTGCAACATTCTGTCACCAACCAAACTACGGGAAAAATGGGACACGCTCGAAGCGCAGAGCACCCAACCCAACCGCAAGCAAATTGCCAACCCTAACCCAGAGTCAGTTAACAACTGGAACACTGCTGAGGCATGGGAGGAATTTCTATGAATCGTAAGCTGGTTAACGCCATTGCTAACCGTGATGGTGCGGCATTATCTCGCTTGTCAGAAGACCGTCAGCCGAGTAATCAACCGGTAGTGAACGAGAGCGCCGAACGATTGGTCAATGCGTTATTCAGGCAACTGAAACAGGTATTTCCTGCTGCAATGCAGACCAATCTACGGAACGAGTCAGACGAGGCATTGGCTAAACAGCAGTGGATTGCCGCATTCGCTGAAAATGGTATTCGCACCAAAGAACAACTGTCTGCGGGAATGCGTCAGGCTCGTGCGAGTGAATCCCCGTTTTGGCCTTCGCCGGGTCAATTCGTGCAGTGGTGCAAGCAGGGGGAAGCATTGACCGTTGGATTGCCAACCGAAGACGATCTTTACGAGATGTTCCGTAATTATTGTAAGTATCGGGGTTGGTGTGATGTCGAGTGGCAATCTAACGCCTGTTACTGGATGGTGACAAATATTCATGCCGAAATGTTACGACAGAACCTAACGGACTCAGAGGTGAGAAAACTCTGTAGCCGAGAATTAAAAACCATGGTTAAGCGGATTCAGGCAGGAGAAAAAATACCAGAGCCAGTTGTTCAAATAGAGAAAAAATACACACCTACCGACTCCTATGAATCATTAAGGCAGGTTTATTACCTGAAAGAAATGCTTAAGAAAACTGACTTAAGCTTTCATGAGTGGTTATGTGAGAGCAACAGAAAACATAAAAAGGGTTATTAACGAATGAAAATCAAAACAAGTGAGCTGACAGGTAAGGGGTTGGATTGGGCTGTGAGTATGGTTGTTAGAGAGGATGTTAATTTTTTAATTGAAATGTCAGACGTAATACCTGCATATTCAATTAGTTGGAATATGTGCGGGCTGTTGATTGATGAATATCTAGATAGCTTAACCCGTATGTGCATTGATTCCCCTTGGGTAGCATCTTGTAAAGCGGTAACAGTGGATGACGTTTCCATTTGGAAAGTGGAAGGAGGTCAAACACCACAAATCGCCATCTGTCGCGCTGTAGTTTCTGCAAAATTAGGCGACGAAGTTGACATCCCTGATGAACTACTGGAGGCAGAATGAAATACCAAATCACAGCCACCATCACCCGAGCCGGTGGATTACCTACTACGTGGATACGGAACTCAGATAAGAAACTCACCAAGAAAGAATGCGAGAAAATGGTCTCACCGAGGCGCAGGAATATGAACGCCGATATCGGTGTGGAGAAAGTGGAGTTGAGTAATTTTGTTTGTCGGAGGGTGGGAGTATGAGTG
>NZ_CAWNQF010000113.1:0-7248 GCF_963876465.1 Xenorhabdus sp. KK7.4 | reverse complement strand
CCTTTACTTAAAAAGAGTGGATGGTTTTACAAAGTGAGACCATCCTCATTAAGTAATTTATTTTTTTAATCCTACTTTTGGGAGGTGTTTTATGGCTGGTAAGATTAAGCTGCCACATACGTGTCCAAAGTGTCGGAAAGTAAAGGCTGAAACAGAGGAAGAATTAAAAAAAAATTTTGGTTATAGAGAACAAGATGGCGGTATAACTAACCAAAGTTACTGTAAGAATTGTCGTTAGATGCCCTTTAGGGCATGAAAGGCGGCTCATCCAATGTCACTGGGATAGCTGTTTTTTTCCCCGCCGATACAAGAGGGGATTTCATCAGGGAACGCGAATCCCCTCATCCCTGCTAAGCTGTCTTTTTGCGATCTGTCTGTGACTCAAAAGCTGGGAGGTCGAAGACAAAAGAATCTTATAGCGGGGGAAATAAATAAATTTTTAATTAAACTTCGGAAATACATATTATTTAATTCGATATGATTAAATCTCAATTTATTTTTTCAGAGTGACTTATGGATACGAATGATAGAACGGTTGTTATCCCTGTAAAGGAATGGGTTTGGACAATAATTTTAGTAATGATTCCGCTTGTTAACTTGGTGTTTTTAACCTACTGGAGCTTTTCAAAAAGTACGAATATAAATAAAAAGAATTACGCTATTGCTAATTGGATAATTGCACTTTTTATGTTGGTGCTTTATGCGATTTTAATTATTGTATATGAATCCGGCTCTGCTTCTCGTAGCTGATGAAACTATCTCTCTAAATAGATTTTCCTCGTACTGTCAGATAAAAATCTGACAGTGTTTTCGTTCTATTCTTTTTTTTGATGCGAAACGCCAGCAATTTGCGAATCCTGCCTTTGCTATAACCCTTATGTGGTTTCGTAAGTACGAAATTAATATTTCCCTGAATCGCAGTTATGTTTAGGGGGGAAACAAAACCTAAATTTCGGCCCTTTTGTTGGGGGGATTTCCTTGTATTTATAATTAAGGGATAACTCTAGGGTTGAAATTCCCTTGAAAGCGTTGGTACACAAGGCTTTGAGCTGTATTTTCTCCGAAATGACTTTGCGTAAGAATTTAGAATGTGCAGTATTACTAACACTGCACATTTGTCTAGATTTGAGATTACTTAGGCTTTACCGCCCTGAATGACGCTGAGACTGTTTTTAAGGGCTTTTTTGTGGTTGCTTACTGTTCCTTCCAACCGAATTGCGGGTTTAGTCTATAAGTCTTGCTGCGGCCGATTTTAGGGCCTTCAAGAATAACTCCAAATTCAATTAAGTTCTTAACGGCTCTACTAACGTTTGTTTTCTGCATTTTTAATGCATTTGCCACATCGATTTGAGCTACTTGTATGTAGTTCTCATAATCCAGATCAGCTAAAAGTATCATCAGTACTTTTGTTTGTTCATGATTAAGTTCTGTAGCAATGATTTTTAGCGCTTCTTGGTTCATGGTGAAATGCCTCTCGAATGATGATTTTTGCTTAGGCCGAATTACAGCAACAAAACAGCCTAAAAAGGATCTTCAATGGCGTTATGACTGGCTTCATAATTACTTTTGGTGGATTATTGGCGGTGTAATGCTGGCTGCCGTGATTGTGACTGGTCTCAGTGCTCAATTTTTCTTTAGCCAAGGCGTGGACAGAAATTACCACACCATAACCAACACTTATCAATTGGTTGAGGAGCTTAAAACTCAGTGTCATACCCCGACAGGAAAACTTGAGCCAGTTCCCAATACTTCAGGAAATCTAAAGAAAAAATAGCTGAGTCCGATAAAATAATAAACGAAAATAAAATGATTAAATAATGTAAAAGGAGTTATTCAATGAAGTATGATCCAAGGTTAAGAACATTTGTTGATAATGATTATAGATATGAAGAAAATCTTAATTTTAAAAAGCAGATAGAGGATGTAAGACATAAAAATATCGAGGATGAGCTAGAGCGTCAATTAAAAGAGAATAACGAAAATATTGCTATACTGACGAAAGAGGAAGCTATAGAGTATGTAAAAACACTAACTAATCCTGACTATTATAATTCATGGAAAAAAACTGTTAAAACGTTTTATTCATATGCTGATACTGCTTCATCATTTGCAGGTAATATGTATGATTCTATTGGTGTAGCAAGAATAGCAAACGATTTAAGAAGTTTCGGTGTAAGAGCAAGAGAATATGTGGGAGCGAATGGACGAAGATATATAGTGTTATCCGGATATCCTGGTGTAAGAAACTATTTAAATGCCACAAGATACCTTGCTAATAATCCACAGATAGTAACTTTCGGAGTAGGTACATTAGGTGTTGCAAACGGCATTGCCGAAGGTAGGCGGTTTGGTATAATTTTTTCAGGCTCATATAGGCTAATTGAGTTAATGTTCAAAGAAGGGTATGGATTAACTGACTTGTTTGTTAATTTAACAATGGATGCTGTGAAATTATCTATTTCAGTAGGTATTGCTGGGGCAGCTAATACTTTATTGGTTTCTCCAGTCTTAGCTGTAGGGGGAAGTCTGATGCTTGTAACTCTTGGTGTATTTGTCATTGGTGTAGGGGTTTCATATGGTTTATATCTGTTGGATGATTATTTTAAAGTTAGTGAAACTATAATTAAAAATATAAAAAAATTACTAAATGAAAAACCAAATCCAACACCATATCATCCGGATCAACTTTTTAGTATGTGGGGTAGATTAAGTCGTGGATAATACAAGTAAAACAAAATTATACTTAGGTATATCGTTGCTTGTTTTTATGACGATATTATTTTTATTTTTTTCATTAAATGATTATATTGGTTTTTTTAAGCGTGATAATGTTATTACCTTTTCATGGAAAAGTGCAGGCTTTATTTGGTTTACACCTGTATTAATCTATCTTGCGTATATTTTATACCGAATATCTATTGGTAATATGAAACGTCTTAATAGTAAAGTGGGTAATTATATTTCATATGTATCGATAATAGGTTTCATTCTTACTTTGTTCGTGTCTTTTTATGTTGATGATAAATTAGAAAATGAAGGATATGTAACTTGTAGTAAATCATCATGGATGGCTCCAAATAAGTATGTTAAGGACATTTCGATTTGTCACTAAGCATTAACACTAAGCATATATGCTTAGTGTTAATTTTCAATTAATAGGTCCTATCTTCCCAAATGCTGTAAGCCGATGTGCCAGCCGTTCTATGATTCCATGAGATGGATTTATAGTTGAGTGTTACTCTTTCATATGGCATGGCATCAAAATCATTTATAGAGTGAGGATATATACAGGAAACATCCGTGATAGTGGCTTCTGTTATTTTAACTTCATAGAATAATTCCAGTTGTCCAGCTTGACCTGTTCTATAAAAAACAAAATCTCCATTTAGGGATTCGTTTGAATCTATTGCCATTGCTAATAAAGGTGATGATTTATCGATTGGTTTAACAAATTGTATAGGTTGATGACTAACATTTTGTTGTCGTGTAATTGAATGATTCAGACTGAGTACCTGTATTTGATCTTCGTGTCCGTTTTGATACCGATTTCCTATAGAATCAGGAGTTGAACATCCCGCAGATATGAGACCTTGATTTTTACCATTTAAAGACAAATAAATCATGTATGACATAAAATTACCATCCTAGTTATTTATGATTAAGTCTGATTATTTAAATTGCTAACATAACATACAGATAATGTTTAAAAAAGAAATACAAAAGCAAATTATTTATTTGTTTTTGTATTTCTTATTAAGGATTTTTGTTAAATTATTATTTTTATTTGCTTGTCTTCTTTAAATTTAAAGTGTAGGGCTACTACAGTACGGCCTTTTTTTACAGTATCTACTGATACAATTAAGTCGCTTTTTTCGTTTAATTCTTTTATGGATGGTATTAATAATAACTGATTTAATGATTTAAATGTTTTGTATTTATCATCGATTCCTAGCATAGAGCGGAAATCTGCTAAGGATATAATCCTATCTCCAGTATTTTTGAATTGTTGTAGTAATTCATAGATACGAATGCTATATGTTCTTTTTAACGCCGCTACATTTTTAATAGCTATCTTCGTAAATTGTCCTTTCAGCTGAGTCAAATAAGGCATGATTGAATCAGCGAAAATTATTTCACTTTTACCTTCTCCATTAAAGTATTTGGCTTTTTCCTGAATCCAACGTATTTCGCGCTTTTCATCTTTTTTATTTATTACGATAGTTCTATCCCACAGTCGCTCGATTGCCTCATGTAAGCGGCGTTCTGCATTTTCTCTCCCCATATCAGGGAATGCTAGATAAAACTCATTAGCAGACAATTGAAAGATGTTTTCTGGTTTTTCATCTTGGGGGTTGAGTTTTCCTATACACATCAATAAAACCCGTTGTTCTTGCAATGTAAGTTTGTAACTTGCTTCTATCAAGGCATTAGATTTGTAAGCAACAAGATCACTCATTAAACCCCTCACTTTGTTTATAGGTAATGATTAATATATATATATTACCACACACAAAGGCAATATTTTTTTTTAATGCATTGCCTTTGTGTGTGGATATTACCGTCAAAAGCATTGCCTATTACCGTCAAAAGCATTGCCTATTACCGTCAAAAGCATTGCCTATTACCGTCAAAAGCATTGCCTATTACCATGTAAGACATTGATTTAAAACAAGAAAAAAGACCCTAAAACAAGAATAAAAACAAGAAAAACAAGTTAAAAAAGGAGTGCCCTGTGGATAACCCAGAAAATCTAGTCAGATCCATCACAAAAAAAGGATGTCGCCGCAATGCGGCTTTTCTTCATTGCTCTGATGGGCGCTACACAGTCAAATCCATTGTCTCCGACTCTATACACCTGTTATCACGTCCTTTTTCGTGCCCGTAGGTTCGCTTCGCTCACAGCCTAGCAGGGCGAATGGGGTTAAATGCTTCCGTTCAGTCCTCCTTTTGTATCGGCTGTTTGATCCAGAATGATCCCAATTAACCCGGAGAGCAGCCCTCCATGCCTTAACAGGCATAAACCCATTTAAAAACCTCTCTGAGCGATTTTTTAGACATCGACACACGTTCCATCATCAATAGCAAGAAAAGCGCTCAGAATCGTTTTGAGGCGGTTTTATCAGGGTGTGTTAATATACTGTAATCCCTATTGTGAAAAGAGGCTCAGACTGTTGATCATCATTGTGATCGTAAATGTTGGGTATGATTCATCTGTTGGTGCAGGATGCGGGCGATCAGGATATCGCTGTCTCGGACAGTGTAAAAAATGGTGTGGCGCTGAAATTCTATCCGTCTAACCCCGGATACCGCCGGATAATCTCGTCCAATGTCAGGCATACTTGCCAGCGTTTCTAAAAATTCGTCCAGAGCGTCTGTATAGTAATCAGCTTGGACTTCCCCGAATTGTATCAACGTATAGTCATAAATATCTGCAAAGTCCTCCGCTGCACGTTCTGATAGCCTATACACGATGTCGCTGTTTCCTCTGTTCAGCAATATCCCGCAGCGTTAGCGCGCTTTCCCCGCTTTCTAGCCCCTCAATCACCGCATTACGGATCGCTTCGACCTGATTTTCCTGTTGCTCCAGCAAACGCAATGCCGAACGCATTACTTCGCTGGCTGAACCGTAACGCCCACTTTCAATCATCCGTTGCACAAAACCGTCAAGTTGTTTCCCCATACTGACGGACGTAATTTTTCTCATAGTGGACACCTGTATTAACTGTTAATACATCAAGCATACTGCAAACTGATTTGTGACCCAATTAAAACGGTGGTTATTTATTCAAGCAGGGAGGCAGCGTCACTTGTGTTTTACCAAGTGACGCTGTTAAGAAAACGGCTGTAACCCTTGTCTTGCCTGATTTTCGAAAAAGCCGTACCCAATGAAGCCGGATACACCCACTCTGCCACGGTGTTATATTTTCCCTTTCTCATCACGTTATTACTTGAATCACTACGTCACATCTATTTGATTATCTTATTGAAATATTTTATCTAACCCGTTAACCTGATAATGCTATTGGCAAAATCCGATAGCCGGGGATTTCCAACCCTGAAAATAGCTACCCACTGGTAGGATGTTTCTGCCAGTGTGCCTGCGCTCGCCCATTCAATGGCGGTTCAGGCGGGGGAGGCTTCGGCCTCGCCGGAAGGTAGCTACCGGTATTGGAAACCCTGCTTGAATCGCCACCAATAACAACAATGAGGTGAAGCAGGTATGACTACGAACACACAAGACTGGCATCCCGCCGATATCGTTGCTGCCCTTCGTAAACAAGGCACAACCGTTGCTGCTCTGTCCCGTGAATCCGGTTTAAGTTCTTCCACACTGGCAAATGTCCTGAAACGAGCATGGCCTAAAGGCGAATGGATCATTGCCCGCCGTCTAAATATGCACCCCGCCCAAATCTGGCCTAGCCGGTATTTTGAGCGAGGACAGATGACAGAACGAAAACCCAGAAACCTCCTCGCCTGGGATGAGCTGGTCAACAAAGACAATGACGGTTTCTAAGGTATTTAGATTTCACTTTCAGCAAGCAGCCGGTCACCGAGGCTTTTTAACGCCTGCAATTTTTCCGGCGGGCAGTGGGTTAGCTTAACCAGTGCTCCGATAAACGTTCCGGCATCAAGGGTCAGCTGTCCGGTTTTCTTGTCAAGGAGTCAGACAAGGCTGACCAGTCCTGCCATCTTAAACATTTCGTGATTACGCACCTTACGTGCTGCCAGCAGCTCTGCATTGATTATCCACTGAAGAACTGAAAGCTCGCCTTTTGAATTTAAACCGTCCATGAGTTGAAAAAATTATGAGAGCAGATTTGTTTCAACAATTGCTAAGTGGTGTGAAAGAGATGGTTGCAATTGAGAACGGCGAGTTGCAACCCGATCCTTCTCATGTTCATCGTCATGTTGTTCCTGATTCTGATTTAAAATTGATTCAAAACCGTTTGAGTGTTGAAAAAGTTTTGAAAAAAAGTGACAGTGAAATTCGGTAAAAAATAGGGTCGAATAGCGGACAAGATGTGATTTGTAGCACCGCCGACACGCCGACGTTGTTACAAATCATCTAGGTCAGGGCGACGCCCCGACACCCCGCGAGACTATTTTTCTGGCGAAATTAAAAAGTAATTAACACCAAAAATAGAATGTCCTTTACTTAAAAAGAGTGGATGGTTTTACAAAGTGAGACCATCCTCATTAAGTAATTTATTTTTTTAATCCTACTTTTGGGAGGTGTTTTATGGCTGG
>NZ_CAWNQF010000112.1:0-7363 GCF_963876465.1 Xenorhabdus sp. KK7.4 | reverse complement strand
CGCAAGGTGTTTTAACAAATCAAAAGGGGTTTTTATAGCTGCCTCATCGCTGAAAGCTCTACGGAACCCCCTGCCTAGCAGGGGGTTTTCTATATACAAAAAAGCCTTCCAAATCTTTACACTTTTGGAAGGCTAAAAACCTTATTGCTAATAAGTAAAAAAAATTGGTTATAATTAACACCAAAAGAATTTACTTAACAAAATAATCTTTATGTCATTCAGAACGGGATATCATCATCAAAATCCATTGGTGGCTCATTGCTCTGTGGAGCCGGAGACTGGGCCGGACGAGATGATGGCGCACCGCCGCCACTGAACTGCTGAGATGCCTGTGGCTGCTGTGGTTGGCCCCAGCCGCCTTGTGCTGGAGCATCCTGTGATGCACCACCACGGCCGCCTAGCATCTGCATTGTACCGCCAATTGGGTTAACCACGACTTCAGTGGTGTAACGATCCTGACCACTTTGATCCTGCCATTTACGGGTCTGCAACGCGCCTTCGATGTAAACCTGAGAACCTTTACGCAGGTATTCACCAGCTACTTCTGCCAGTTTGCCGAACATGACCACACGGTGCCATTCGGTCTTCTCTCTCATCTCACCGGTTTGCTTATCACGCCAGCTCTCGGACGTGGCCAGAGTAATGTTGGCAACTGCACCGCCGTTCGGCATATAGCGAACTTCCGGATCCTGCCCCAAATTACCCACTAAAATAACTTTGTTTACGCCTCTGCTGGCCATTCGGAATACTCCTGATGAAATGATTTTTTGCTAAAAACGGACTTCTGTAATTATAAGCAACGTAGTTTATCATGCGAGGCTTAACTTTAAATAAAAACCGCTTATCTTAATTCTTTGCGAAGCGCATCGTACTTTATTCCATTTATCTTTCAAGCAACTTCTTGAATTAGATTGGGTGCGCTCACTTCCCTCAGTCACATTCGATGCCTATGTTCATTCCTTTGCTATCGCTTATCAGACTGAAATGCAAAGGGTATATACCCTTTGCATTTTTTTAACCATTACTTGGTCCCTCAAAACGGCCTATATAGCAATCGAAATTGCTTGATATACACTGTAATGGTTACGCATAAATCCTGTTAAATACTGTATATCCATTCAGCAGGGTTTGTGCAATAATACCGCGTTTATTTGTTGAGCACGATCAATATAATCTGGGTAATGGTAAATGGATAACATCGAAGTTCGGGGCGCCCGCACCCATAATCTCAAGAATATCAATCTGGTAATCCCCCGTGACAAGCTGATAGTCATCACAGGGTTGTCTGGCTCCGGTAAGTCTTCTCTGGCTTTCGATACACTGTATGCGGAAGGTCAGCGTCGCTATGTAGAGTCTCTCTCTGCATATGCCCGCCAGTTTTTATCACTGATGGAAAAACCGGATGTCGACCACATTGAAGGCCTGTCTCCTGCCATTTCCATTGAACAGAAATCAACTTCCCATAACCCGCGTTCAACTGTCGGTACAATTACCGAAATTCACGATTATCTCCGTCTGCTGTTTGCCCGCGTCGGTGAGCCTCGCTGTCCTGAACATGATATTCCGCTGGCTGCACAAACAATCAGCCAGATGGTCGATAATGTCCTGATGCTGCCGGAAGGGCAACGCCTGATGTTACTTGCCCCCGTGGTTAAAGAGCGTAAAGGGGAACATTCCAAGCTGTTGGATAATCTTGCAGCACAAGGTTATATCCGTGCCCGTATTGATGGTGAAGTGTGTGACCTTTCCGATCCTCCCAAGCTGGAATTACAGAAAAAACACACGATTGAAGTCGTCGTCGACCGTTTTAAAGTACGCCCTGATTTAGTTCAGCGTCTGGCTGAATCATTCGAGACAGCATTAGAGCTTTCTGGCGGTACGGCGGTTGTTGCCAATATGGATGATGAGAAGGCTGAAGAACTTATCTTCTCCGCCAATTTCGCCTGCCCAATGTGTGGCTACAGCATGAGCGAACTGGAACCACGTCTGTTTTCTTTTAACAACCCCGCCGGAGCCTGTTCGACTTGTGATGGTTTAGGTGTCCAGCAATTCTTCGATCCTGATCGTGTTGTACAAAATGGCGGTATTTCCCTCGCCGGTGGAGCAATCCGTGGATGGGATCGCCGCAATTTTTATTACTTTCAGATGCTGAAATCGCTGGCAGATCATTACAAATTTGATATAGAAACACCGTTTGATGAATTAAATGCTTCCATTAAAAAAGCCGTTTTATATGGCTCAGGAAAAGAAACCATCGAGTTCAGATATACCAATGATCGTGGCGATATCACTGTCCGCAAGCACCCGTTTGAAGGTGTTCTGCACAATATGGAGCGCCGCTATAAAGAGACCGAATCTTCTGCTGTACGGGAAGAGTTAGCCAAATATATCAGTAATCGCTCCTGTATTTCGTGTGAAGGCACCCGGCTACGCAAAGAAGCGCGTTTTGTCTTTATTGAAAATACAACCCTGCCACAGATCTCTGATTTCAGCATCGGCCATGCGATGGAGTTTTTCCAGAACATCAAGTTAAGTGGCCAGCGTGCAAAGATTGCCGAGAAAGTGCTGAAAGAGATAGGTGATCGCCTGAAATTTCTGGTCAATGTTGGCCTGAATTATCTGACTCTTTCCCGCTCAGCTGAAACTCTTTCCGGTGGTGAAGCTCAGCGTATCCGTCTGGCAAGCCAGATTGGTGCCGGTCTGGTTGGTGTGATGTATGTGCTGGATGAGCCTTCGATTGGCCTCCACCAGCGTGATAATGAGCGCTTACTGGAGACGTTGCTGCATCTGCGTAATCTGGGTAATACCGTTATTGTCGTTGAGCATGATGAAGATGCCATCCGTGCCGCCGATCATATCATTGATATCGGGCCGGGAGCGGGTGTACATGGCGGTGAGGTTGTTGCTGAAGGTTCTATCGATAACATTATGGCAAGTAAGGAATCTCTCACAGGAAAATTCCTGAGTGGTGAGCGTAAGATTGCCATCCCGGAACAGCGTATCGCAGCTGACCCTGACAAAATGCTGAAATTGATTGGCGCAAAAGGCAATAATCTGAAAAAAGTGACATTAAACCTGCCCGTTGGCTTGTTTACATGTGTCACTGGGGTTTCAGGCTCCGGTAAATCGACATTGATCAACGATACGTTATTCCCAATTGCACAACGCCAATTAAACGGTGCTACCAACATCAATCCAGCGCCTTATGTAGATATTCAGGGGCTGGAACATTTCGACAAAGTCATTGATATTGACCAAAGCCCTATCGGCAGAACACCCCGCTCAAACCCGGCCACTTATACCGGGGTATTTACTCCAGTAAGAGAATTGTTTGCCGGTGTGCCTGAATCCCGTACTCGTGGCTATACTCCGGGGCGTTTTAGTTTCAATGTCAAAGGTGGGCGCTGTGAGGCCTGTCAGGGTGACGGGGTCATTAAGGTTGAAATGCATTTCCTGCCTGATATTTATGTTCCCTGTGATCATTGTAAAGGGAAGCGCTATAACCGTGAAACACTGGAAATTAAATACAAGGGCAAGAATATTAATGAAGTGCTGAATATGACTATCGAAGAAGCACGTGAGTTTTTCGATGCAGTCCCAGCCCTTGCCCGTAAATTACAAACACTGATAGATGTCGGTCTCTCCTATATCCGGCTTGGGCAATCCGCTACTACCCTTTCAGGTGGTGAAGCCCAGCGGGTTAAATTAGCACGCGAATTATCCAAACGGGGTACAGGCCAGACACTCTATATTCTTGATGAACCAACAACCGGGTTACACTTTGCCGATATTCAACAGTTACTGGCTGTCCTGCATCAACTACGGGATCAGGGAAATACCATTGTTGTTATCGAACATAATCTGGATGTGATTAAAACTTCGGACTGGATTGTCGACCTTGGCCCGGAAGGCGGCAGCGGTGGTGGTGAAATATTAGTAGCAGGAACTCCGGAAGAAGTTGCGAAGTGTAAAAACTCTCATACTGCACGTTTCCTGAAAGGAATACTTAATAATAATTAATATTATATTCAAAATGACAACCAATAAAAAACCTCTCCTCTGTGGGAGGTTTTTTTTAAGTTAATATTTTCTAATACCTCAGATACCTTGATCTGTGTATTTAGAATAATAATAAACTTAATTATATCAGTGAACTATTCTTACATTGACTTCATCATTGCATTTAACAGATATGAGTAATCATATTAGATGTGCAATTATTCCATAATGATATAACATATTCTATGAACTTATAATGGAGATTAAATATGTATATGTTTTTACCATTTTTGATTGCGCTAGTTATTATTATCACTGTCGTGGCTGGCAAGAAAAAACTCACTTATGCACTTTGGTTTGCCTTATTAATCATCACGGTATTTTGGTTTAAATATCATGCTACTGATGCACTGAATCTTTCTTTTTAACCGGAGGCCGTAATGAGTAATTCTATGTCAGCATCTAGCAACCTCAATCCAGCTATTACCTTGAATATTCTTGGTTTGTTTGGCATCAGTGTCATTTTAATTGTCGCTTTTTATTATCAGCTGGCACGTTTTGAACTTCCTTGCCCATTATGTCTGTTACAACGTGCAGGCATCATTATGATCGGCTTTGGCTTTCTATTTAATATTTATTTCGGTGTCAAAAACGCTCACTACAGCTTCTCTCTAATAGGCTGTATCGTAACCGGCTTTATTGCCATGCGTCAGGTTTCTTTGCATATCCTGCCGGGAGATACAGGATATGGTTCCACTTTCCTTGGGTTGCACTTCTATACTTGGGCAGCGGTTATGTCCATTCTTACTATTATCGCTATTGCTGTCATTATGCCTTTGAAAGCAGGTAACCATGATCCGGTAAAATCTTCACCGCATATACTCGGCAAACTTGCTATGGGGTTATTTGCTCTTTTAATCGCCGCGAATCTGGTTTCTACCATTCTGGAATGCGGTAGCGGGCAATGTGATGATAACCCGACATTTTATCAGTTATTACAGAAATAACTGTTTGTTATCGTTATAGAAAAAAGAAGGCTGATACACTTAGCCTTCTCCTATTCTACCAAAGGGAACTCAGCAACAACTTATCCCGATATTGATAATCCATTAATAAAATAACAAACTTCATGCGCTTCTTCAGGAGTAGGTACTTCCAGCTTGGAAAGCATCCTGTCCATCACTTTATCCGGAACGACATATTGGCGATGGTTATTTTGCTGCCGCCACTGTTTATACCCCTGTTCGATATAAACAATCTTAACTCTCGCGTTGTAACTGGCAAATAACTTGATATTTTCGCCTGTTGCACAACCCAACCAGTAGCATTTTTATCTTCCGGACTTATTTGATGCTGACGGCGAATTGCATCCAGACTAATGACAGCTCTGTCTGAATAATATTGTCGGATAAAATGATCCTTTCCCATGCCCGGCAATCCACATAATAGAATGACCTGGCTGCCATAATTATCGTAAGGCTGGTAATCCGGCTGTTCACTTTCTGTGGAAAAATAATGAAAACGGGCTTCTGACGAAGGAAATTGCCGTGCATTACGCCAACAATTCTGTTCACGACAATAAAGTTCAAACAGATCTATGCGTTCCAGCAGCTCCTGCGCATCATGACACTCTCGTCCTAAAACATCAGCTTTTGCCAACAAAGCTAATAGATAAGTATCAACACGCAGTGACGCTGCCAGTAGTGCTTTCTGGGGCTCAGGTTTCTCCATCAGCCATAATGGCAAGCCATGAAAACGAACCAATGCAGCAACTTGTTCACGTATCGCAAATGGCGTCGCTACTTGCTGGAACAAAATCTGCCTAGCAGTTAATTCACCTTTACGGGCATGGCCGGGGGAAATAATTCGCCCATCCCAATCCATCCGCGTAGTACTTCGCTTTTCCACATCATGCAGTAAAGCCGACACCCAGAAAATTTCCTGCTCTTCTTTCTCCAGTGCCTGATATTCAGGCAGTTGCTCCAGAGCAGACAATACCATTTGTGTATGAGTGGCAACATCACCTTCGGCATGATGAATAGGATCCTGCTGAACGCCACTCATATCTGCGATAAAAGAAAATGTGTCAGATAAATAATGCCATGTTTTATTTTCACTGAATGACCAGTTCATTATCTCTCTCCATTCATATATTCAAAGTAGAGAGGTGCCCGTTGCCAGTGTCGCTTCCAGTGAATATCGGTTTTCACATGATTTTTACGTACATATTTAAAGACATTATGTGAAAAATCAGTCACTGAATATTCACCTGCATTACGGCTGACGATCCCTTCCATTGAGCAAGGCTGTTTTGTTTTTGTATCCCATGAAGAGAAATAACTTTCTTGTTTTGCTGTTTGAATAATATTGTCAATAAATGCAGGTTCATTCCGTGTTTCAGGAATAACAATTTCCGGAATAGTGGGAAGATCAAATAAATCAGCGTAAAACTTTACTTCTTCCCAACTCAGCCACATATCTTTCATACGCACAGCAAAAACAAAGAAGTATTCTTCGAGATGTCGGTATTCAATAGAGTGGATCGCATACAGGTTCTCGCCAAAAATCTCGATATTACCGAGATCGCCCTTCATTAATTGCCAACGCTGACGAATTTGTTGTGTCCATGCAGATTGTGTTGGTGCAGCATGAGAACGAGCAAAAACACCGTGCTGATTCAGACAGTTATTTTCACCATCTAACTTTTCGGTGTGAATAAGATGAGTAATGTTGTGTATATCCTGCCACCAGTCATGATTAATACGATCATCACTGGTTGTGCCCGGAGAAAACGGATAATGAAACGTTCTACCGTACTTTATTGATTGCATATCCATAATGCTTTAGCTCTTTTAAATTATCCCAATAAAAGCGAATTACGCTTTTACAGATTAATATTTATCTCAATCTTTACTGAAAGAGTTCAAGAGTTAGCATTACATTTTCTTTATTCCCGGCAAATGAATGTTTTAAATTAAAAGACCAGATATAACATTCAGATATATTTAATGGAAGTGAGTAAAAAATATCATATATGTCCGCTACTATATAGAAAGTGACTATAAATTAACACAATAATTAATTTGTAATTATAAAATAACAGATAAAAATCTATTATTATCATTTTAATTAGTGATATCTATAACATCAGCAAAAATCCCTTATTCAATGCCAGAACAAGGGACTATACATATCGTATTTCAAGTTGCCTCTCTAAATAACTTTTCATAATAGTGGGACACTCGATTTACTTTCTCTGAAAGAGTCTATTTGCAGATTTTTTCAAGAATTTTTTCACATTACTGAGCAGTTGCCACATATACCGACAACAATGGTTACGTGTGACTGTTTCATGTAACGTGTG
>NZ_CAWNQF010000111.1:150111-184397 GCF_963876465.1 Xenorhabdus sp. KK7.4 | reverse complement strand
CGCAAGGTGTTTTAACAAATCAAAAGGGGTTTTTATAGCTGCCTCATCGCTGAAAGCTCTACGGAACCCCCTGCCTAGCAGGGGGTTTTCTATATACAAAAAAAGCAGGTATAAAAAATACCTGCTTTTTTATGTGATTTTTTTTAGTACCAAATGCTACTTTGTATTCCCTGCTACACTAGTATATGCTGTTAACAGTTATTATTGACCACATTTTTATCAGGCGACCTCTTGAGATATCTATCTTCATTTCATACATCACTAAAGATATCCCGCTACCTTTTTCGGGTACTTGGTTTTATGTTATGGGCATTAGGCGCCTTATTAACCACTTTCTATCTGACTAATATTTTTAATAAGGGCAAATCAGATATTCGTCAGGACTATAATACTGTCTACGATATAATGTTCTCCTATATTCGGAATACGACTGCTACTCTGCATGATCTCCAATATATGACGGAAAAATATTTATCCCAGAAGAATGAAAAAAAACTGACTATTAACCTGCCACATAATAACTCCCATTTTTTGTATACACCGCTGAGTATACATTCTAATTGTGACTTTCTGAGTAATGAACAAGATCACTACTTAAAATCATTAAATGAGCTGTTCTTCTTCTGGAAAGATAATATTGTTATGCCACAGGGCATTAATCAGGTTTTTTTAGTCGATATTCAAAGTATGTGCATGATGAATTCTCCAATTCGCGGGACAATAACCGATCCTGACATACTAAAAAAAATGGTTTATGAAAATTACCGGCGTCTGATATTTGACCAAGAGAAAGGAAAAAATCAAAATATCTATTGGGCAGCTCCAAATACAAGTTCCGACAGTGGTAGCTTTTATATACTTTCTCCTATTTATAGCAATGGACAAATGATTGCAATGATAGGCGTCGAACAATCTATCAGGCTGGATACTTTTATACCCGATCATGACAGGAATATTACCCTTACACTACTGAATAATTATAATAAGCCTGAATTATATTATCCTGCAAGAAATAGTAATAAATCCAACACGATTGGCTACAATACGCAGGTACCTTATTTTGGCTATAGTGAAAATTTTTCTCATTTATTATTAAAACGGCGTTTAGCACCCTCATCATTCAGTGTGGTATATTCAGAACCCTTAGTTAATATTTTTAATGCATTCAAACATAAAATCATTAACAGTATTATTCTTAATATCACCTCTGCGATTCTGATTATCTTTTTTGTCTGGTTATTTGAGAGAAAAATGTTCTCTCCTGCCGAAAATAATGCTCTTCGCCTTGAAGAAAATGAGCAGTTTAACCATAAAATCGTCGCCTCAGCTCCTGTCGGCATCAGTATTTTACGGATTAGTGATGGTGCTAATATATTAAGTAATGAACTTGCACATAACTATACTAGAATGCTGACGTTTGAAGATCAAAAACGCATTATCGATATCATTTGTGACAAAAGCAGCAGCTACATCGATGTTGTCACCAGCAATAATAATCATCTACAAATTAGTTTTGTGCATTCACGCTATCGCAATGAAGAAGTCGCAATCTGTGTTCTGATTGATATCAGCACCCGGGCAAAAATGGAGAAATCATTACAGGAAATGGCCTCAGCCGCAGAACAGGCTAACCAGGCAAAATCAATGTTCCTGGCAACAGTGAGTCATGAATTAAGGACGCCATTATATGGCATTATCGGAAACCTTGAATTACTACAGTCCTATCCATTGTCACGGGAAGCTGCTCGGTTATTATCGACAATGAATAATTCATCATCACTGCTGTTAAAGATTATTAGTGATATTCTTGATTTCTCCAAAATAGAATCTAATCAGTTGAAAATTGATGCCAAAGAATTCAGCTGTAAAGAAGTTGTATCTCATGTAATTTCAAATTATCTACCCCTTATTGCGAAAAAAAATCTGGGATTCTATTGCTATATTGAACCGGATGTACCTGACTACATTAATAACGACCCGGTGAGGCTTCAGCAAATTATTTCCAACTTGTTAAATAATGCGATTAAATTTACAGAAACGGGCTGCATTGTTATATCCATCGCGATAAGACACGGCTATATGTATATCTGCATCAAAGATACAGGGCTAGGGATAGAAAATAAATTACAGGCTCAGTTATTTGAACCATTTTTTCAAACCAATACCAATAAAGAGAATGCATCACAAGGTACCGGATTGGGTTTAGCTATTTGTGAAAAATTAATCAATCTGATGGATGGTGATATTGAGTTTGTATCCCAACAATATGTTGGCAGTATTTTCTCTATCCGGCTTCCGTTATATGGTGCAAGATATGATAAGGAAAAATACCAAGCTAACATCTATTCTCCAAAACATGCTCAACAAAAAATAGTCTTAGCTATTCACAATGATTGTTTAGAAAAATATCTGTACAACTTGCTTACAAAGGCACATTTTCAAATTGCTTTATATGATGAAAATAAAGCCACTGACTCTGAGTTTTTAGTCAGTGATCTTCCCATTGAGCCCAATAATTCTGCCCATTATCACATTGAAATATCGGAGCAGCATATCGGGACACCCAAAAACACCCATAATAATTACTGGTTGCATAACACTTACCAGATTAGCGATTTTGCTAGTTTTATTGATAATCTGCTCTCAGACAATAATTATATGGCTATGCCTTCTACTTCAACAATAACAACTCCAGTCAAAGTAGATGACAGATTAAATACAATTAGAATTTTAGTTGTTGATGACCATCCTATCAATCGGCATTTACTTGTTGAACAATTAAGCTCATTAGGCCTCAAAACAGCAATGGCTCATGACGGGCTTGATGCTATTGAATACCTGAAAAATAACGAGACTGATATTATTCTGACCGATGTTAACATGCCCAATATGGATGGTTATGAATTCACAAAATATTTAAGAAATAAAGGATATACTAAACCCATCATTGGGATTACAGCGAATGCAATGGCAGAGGAAAGGCAACGTTGTGCTGATGTCGGTATGGATTATTGTTTACTAAAACCAGTATCACTGACAAAATTGAAGGAAACATTAGTGGCACATATAAGATCGGCAACATAAATCACCGATCCTATACTGAAAGAAATAACAAATAGGCTATTTAACCATATCATTGTCAATAGTGACTGAAGATAAGTAATTAAGTAACGCAATATCGTTATCCACTCCCAGTTTTATCATTGCAGATTTTTTCTGACTACTAATGGTTTTTATACTACGATTAAGCTTCTTTGCAATATCTGTAACGAGTAGACCCTCAGCAAATAAACGCAGCACTTCACTCTCTTTTGGAGATAAACGCTTATCTCCGTAACCATTAGCATTCACTTTTTCCAACAATTTAGAAACACTTTCAGGTGTAAATTGTTTACCTTTTTGTAGCGCAGAAAGTGCTTTAGGCAAATCGGTTGGCGCTCCCTGCTTTAAAACAATCCCCTCAATATCAAGTTCAAGTACTGCACTTAAAATAGCCGGATTATTGTTCATCGTCAGAACGACAATAGCCAATGTCGGATAATGGCGTTTAATATATTTTATCAGGGTGATACCATCACCATATTTGTCACCGGGCATTGACAAATCCGTTATGAGAACATCTGCTTCTATATGTGGCAAACTATTAATCAGTGTAGTTGAATTTTCAAACTCACCGACAATATTAATCCACTCAATTTGTTCAAGTGACTTGCGGATGCCAAATAAAACAATAGGATGGTCATCTGCAATAATGACATTAAGGTTATTCATATTATTGGTTACCTTGGCTGCAACAGCTTTGTGATAAAGGAATCAATACGGCTGATGCTACTTTTGATTTCTATTTCATTATTGTCTGCTATGTGTTGTTCCAACGCCTCACATAATGTTTTTAGCAATTTAAAGTCTAACATAGCAAACGCACCTTTAAGGCGGTGTGCCGTTTGCGAAAGTGATATTAAGTCATAGCGTTCCATATCAGTATACAGCTTAGTAACATCCATCGGTACCGTCTCTATAAATAATTTCTTATAATTACTGTCTACCAACTGCGTATGATAACTTTTAAGGGTATTACAAATATTACTATCTACATTTTGAACAAAATCTGATTCTGATTTCAGATCAGAGGCGCTCTCGTCAGACGCAATTAAGCTGAAATCTTCTTCAATCAGCAGCGATATCGCATTGATAACATCACCAACAAAATTGTAATTACACTGAACCAAACCAGCTTGCATTTGCTTAAACCCTACTAAATTACCTACTAATAATATAGTTGGCTTTTTTGTTTTGTTCTGTTTATCAGTAAGAATAATATCGTATTCTTCCGTAACACTTTCTGTGCTTTTTTCAAAATATGTTGCTCCATAATTATCAAGGTGATTATGGATTATTTTTTTAATTTCAGGATTACTGATATCTACTAGGACGATAACCCCTTCCAACAGTTGTGGGATCTCTATATCTTCATCTTGTTGAGACAACGGTAAACTAACAACATAATGCGTTCCCAGCCCCAGTTTACTGTTAATTTGAAGGTTTCCTCCCATCTTTTTACATAACTGATTGCACAAATAAAAGGCTAAACCAGAATTTGTATAATATTTATCTTCTGCTAACTTATGTAAGAAAGGGTAATTTAAACTATTCAGATCTTTCTCGCTAAGACCGGAACCACTATCAATTAACTCAATCTGTACGTGGCTGTTATATTTACCGGAAGTACTGACGTTAAGTGATATTTTCCCATAACTGGTTGTTGTAATAGCATAATTTAATAATAATGAAACTATTTTACTTATTGCTTGCCCATCACCATTGAATATGGACTCATGAGGAATGTTAAAATGATAATAAGCCTTCAGACTCTTAGCATTGAGTGTTGGAAGGAATATTTTTAATATATTTTCCAATTGCGAAGATAAAGAGAATATCTCATTAGTAGGCTTCCAGTCATCTGACTCTAACCCATTGAGTAATGAAATATTTTCAACCCAATCGGTAATATATTCTGATTTTAACAGCAACCTATCCAGTGAATATTGGATGTCTTCATCTTGTGACTTTTCTTTCAACTGAATAACAAGATCGTTCAGCTCCTGAATAGGCTTTTTTATTTCATTATTAATATTTAGCAACATGGAACGTCTAGCATACACACTTTTCTCATATTCTCGTTGAGCAAGCTGTAACCGCTTATTGATCATTACCTCCTGATCACGGCCCTGAAATAAGAAAAGGTATGTTTCAGGCAATAGATTACTGCTATACATTTTTACTTCATAAACCGCATCCTCAATCGAGGTCTGAATAACACCATGATGCTGTTCTGCCATTATCTTAACCTTATCCAAATCAAGATAAGGCAACAGTTTTTCGGCAATTTTATTACTGCTAATCTGTTGGTTCGATGAAAAATCATAAATCAGCAGCCCAATGGGTATATTGGAAACAATATCATTTTCCAAAGAATTTTTGATTTTCAACTCCTGATCCATTGATGCATTAGGCGTGATATATCGCCGACGGATATAAAATAAACCGCTGAATGAGAGTAGTAAGAAAAGCAATATAGAAAGTAACAGCCAAATATTTCTGAGCAATAAATCTACAACAAGTGCTTTCAGTGGAACCTGATATATCAATTTATACGGCACAATATTTAGTGGCTGAGAAAACTCTAGCCAAAAACCGTTTAAAGAAACATCAACTTTACTTGTCTTGTCAAGATCATATTCATTGTTTGAGTTCAGCCGAAAATTTGCCGCTGGCATATCAACCGGTAAGAGGTTATTAATTGGTAGATCAAAGGCAATAACGGTGGTTAATTGCCCAGGTGAGTTGAATGCAGCTTTATATGTATAAAAATAAATATTCTCTCCGCGCAATGAATGAATAGATGAGATACTTTCTCTTTCATCCAACGCTATTGACTGAGCCAGCATTTCAGAACGCTTAAAATCAGAGGTCAGGGTCAGATAACTTTCCTTAAATCTGATTTCTGGTTTTAAAATAGGATGCGTTGTCACCAGTAGTAAATTGTTATCCTTACCATTGAGGTAATACATAGACTCATATTCGTTGCGCGAGCCCCAGAGAATTTCGAGATAATGGGATAGTTTCTGAGCCAGTTGCACACTTGAATCATTGTAACTACCAAAAATAATCGCATCGATATTTTTGCTATTGTTTTCCAGCCAATAAATATTAGGACCTACTTCCAATGTAGGTACAATCCCCAAAGAAGATAGTGACTTAGAATTAGACTGTTCGAAGATACGTCCTGCGTGGTAGCGATAATCTTTAATCTGCAATCGCATTTTAGCTGTCACACTGCTGACGGCGTATTTTTTCTCCATCAACCAACTATCAAAATAGTTATACCCAAATAAAAATAGAGACGTAAAAAGCAGAATAATAAACAGTGCATAAAAACGGGGGATAGCAGATGGCTTAATAGGTGCTTGTTTATACATTCTTTGAATGGCTACCTTTCATGTGAAGATATCTATGGTTAACTTTAATTCAATTCGCAATAAAATAAGTCATTGAGTTGTGTTAATACTAGCAGGTTAGCGGATAAAAAGGCCACCAGCGTTCGAAGATTGAGCAAACAGTAAAAAAATAACAATTTTTCCCTTTCGGGGGCTAGACACATCCCAGAGATATAGGCATAATCTCGCGCCATGGAAGGATGGCCGAGCGGTCGAAGGCAGCGGTCTTGAAAACCGCCGATGGGAAACCATCCTAGAGTTCGAATCTCTATCCTTCCGCCAAATTTCGCCGGCTTAGCTCAGTTGGTAGAGCAACTGACTTGTAATCAGTAGGTCACCAGTTCGATTCCGGTAGCCGGCACCAAATAGAACCCGTTATCTCTCAACAAGATAGCGGGTTTTTTATTTCGCCCTCCAACTACACTGAACGCAGGGTGGGACATATTTGGGATTTCATCATGAAAAAGAGCATCAATTTGTTGTGCATGCTCTGTCAGGTGAGAGGGGGGATAGATGCGCGTATCGACGTACCATCTCAATTGATTCCCAGCTCTCTCCCATTTTTACCCCTTTCATAACTCAACAATTCTGCATCCTAACATATTCTTGCAAGTAAGATTCCTTTTGCTCTGACTCCACTGATAATCTCTAATTGGTATCCGAGTATTCCCCAATTTTGTCTACGTAATTCCCGCATAATCATCACACTATCTGACCAAATGAAAAACCTCATTTTAGGGGTAAGTATTAAAAATTGAATTTTCTAACGTGGATAATATCTGATCATTCATGTAGTTGACCTAATCATCTTTTTGTTGATGTTTTATGAATTTAAATATTATTGCTATGAGGATTACAATAATTACCCTTATTTATCCGGCAATGAATTTATCTAAAAATAGATTTTAAAAATACTCAGAAAAATCGTTTTTATACGAAAAACCTGATATTCCATAAAGTCATTTAAATTAAATTAACACCTATAAAACAATAATATATGTGAAATTACATTAACAAAACCACTAATAATCAAGCCACCAATTATACTCTTAGAGTGAATCTAAATAAAATAACCTGACTAATTAATAAACTACCAATTATTAATTTCCCTTCCGAGAATGGCTGTTATTGAACGAAATTAAAATTATAACAATCAACACTACATATTATTAACAATCGGCCTTAGTTAGTAATTAACTTATGATGAAATAAAAGAAAAGATAATGACTGATAGATACACAATGAATTTCAAGATGCGCCTCGGCGACAAGGGAGTTCCCCCTCGGGAGTATAGATAACTCTATGGTCGGGATGAGTGAGTGCAGCCAACAAACAAAGAAGCAACTCTCAGTTTGATTGAGAAACAGATGGCAACTGAATCCTTCTGTCATCTGTATTAAATGAGTAAATTTGAGGAGTACGAAAATGAAAGAAAAACCGGTTCTGATCTGGTATCTGGTGCTGGTTGCGCTACTTGATTTTATCGGTTTGGGAATGGTGGTGGCGATATTTCCACACATGATGATTTCTGATGCCGCTTCACTCTTCCCGGAAGGATGGGATCACGAAAAAAAGGTAGTTATATTGGGGGTTTTCCTTGCAATCTATCCTTTGGGCCAGTTTTTTGGTGCTTCCATACTGGGCAAAATGTCGGATATTTATGGCCGCAGAAAAATGATGTTAATTACTGTAGCGGGTACTGCTATAGCTTTTGCTGCCAGTGGCTATGCAGTCGTTGAAGCATCAGCGGGGTTACTACTGCTTAGCCGTTTGCTCGCAGGGATGATGGCAGGTAACGTGGCAATTGCACAAGCAAGCATGGCGGATATCAGCGAGCCGGGAAATAAAACTAAAAATCTCTCTATGATACAGACTGCTCTGGGTCTGGCCTGGGTGATAGGGCCGCCAATCGGAGGCTGGCTAACTAATTTATCTCTGGGGCAGTTCAACGGGTATATGACACCCTTTGCGATTATGGCTGTTATTTTTACGCTCTTATTTATCTACACGTTGGTTACATATCCCGATACTCTGGAAAAGCATACACAGGAAAAAATAAATGCGTTTTCCGGTCTGGTGCAAATAGCAAAAGCCTACAGTCACACTAAGCTAAGAATAGCATTTACGATATGGACAATTTTTGTTGCTGGCTGGTGGCTGTTTGAGTCTTTCCTACCCGCTTATCTACTGGATATTTATAGTTTCAGTTCGTTCCAGATTGGATCTTTTCTCGCCATAATGGGAGCAACTTATGCATTGTTTCAGTATCTGGTGGTAAGGCACGTTGCCAAAGTCACTAAACCTGAAAATATGGTGCAATATTCACTTGTGGTGTCATCACTTGCCGTCATAGCCATTTCAATGGTCAGTAATGTTATTTACCTGCATGTATTCATTACTCTTTTCGTCACCTCGATGGGTTTTGCATTGACTGGTTTAATAAGCAGTATCTCAAATCTTGCGCCGGAGAATGAACAGGGAGAAATCATGGGTTCTATCAGTTCCATTCAGGCGCTGGCCACGCTGATAGTCATGTTGGCAGGTGGTTTCCTCGATACCATTAATATTAGGGTAACAGTAATAGGTGGTGGGTTATTACTGTTAATTAGCTGGTTACTTTTTGTAATGCGTCTGGGTGTTATCAACAGAAAAGTAATTCGCTAAGTAAGAACAGTAATCAGTAAGTCACCCGTTCAATTCACATAACTGGCACTGTATAAGAAAAAAAACCGTTATCTCAGGAGCACGGTTTTTTTCTTTTCTACTTTCAGGCTTACTACCATACGTTATTCTCGGTTCAGATGGCGATAACCAGAGGCGCTAATAAAGCTAAACAAATAACAACCAAAATCTGTAATATCAAGACTATTACTTGAATTCTTTTCTTTTCGACGGGGTTCCACAGATACAGCGATTCAACATTAGATTAATTTATTAAATTTAATTTTTTAATCTACTTCTCAGTTTTAGCACACAGTGTAATTATTTCTTTACGATCTATGTATCGCGAATTTGACAGCCATACATCAATACTTTACTCTGCCAGTCTTATTACTATTTTATCAATATATTCAGAGACGAGGATCGCGTGAAGAATCGCACTACTGGCAGTATTTTTATCGTCGCCGGAACGACGATTGGGGCAGGAATGCTCGCCATGCCTCTGGCTGCGGCAGGTGTAGGTTTTAGTACAACACTGGCCATGTTAGTTGGCCTATGGGCTTTGATGAGTTATACCGCACTCCTGCTGGTAGAAGTTTATCAATATAATAAAGCCAATACCGGGCTGGGAACTATCGCAAAACGCTACTTGGGCGTCGGTGGGCAGGTGTTAACAGGGTTCAGCATGCTATTTCTGATGTATGCTCTGACAACCGCCTATATCAGTGGTGCTGGTGAGTTGCTGGCTGCCAGTTTATCTGCCTGGTTAGAGAAAGACATTTCTGTTTCTATCGGGATCATTATATTTACACTGGTCGCCGGAAGTGTCGTCTGCATTAGCACCCGATCTGTTGATTTAATTAATCGCCTGCTATTTACTGCTAAAGTCATTTTTCTGGTGCTCGTTCTTGGTGTGATGATGCCTCATGTTGATAAAATCAACCTGATATCCATGCCAATAGAAAAAGGGCTTGTTCTGTCAGCCATTCCGGTGATTTTTACTTCATTCGGGTTTCATGGCAGTGTGCCAAGTATCGTTGCCTATATGGGAGGGGATACAAATAAGCTGCGGAAGATATTCCTTATCGGTAGTGCTATTCCGCTGAGTGCTTATATCCTGTGGCAGTTAGTGACTCTTGGTGCTATTTCTTCCAATACCTTTGTCGGGATTCTGGCACAACAGTCAGGACTGAATGGATTATTGCAGGCTGTCCGAGAAGTTGTTGCGTCACCAAAAGTTGAACTTGCTGTTCATCTGTTTGCTGATCTCGCACTGGCGACATCGTTTCTGGGTGTTTCTCTGGGTCTGTTTGACTATCTTGCTGACCTGCTAAAACGCCGCAATTATGCCAAAGAGCGTTTGCAAACCGGCCTGATAACTTTTGTGCCTCCCATGCTTTGCGCCCTGTTCTACCCTAACTTTGTGATGGCTCTGACTTTCGCTGCCGTTGCGCTGTCAATTCTGGCTCTGATACTCCCCTGCCTGCTGGTTTGGCGCTGCCGCAAAGAAAATCAGGGAGGATATCGTGTGAAAGGTGGTAATCCGGCACTCGTCCTCATTTTCCTGTGCGGTATTGCTGTTATTGCTATTCAGGTTGGCATTGTTACAGGCATACTGCCCGAGGTTGGCTAACCCGCCACTGAGAAAGGCATATCCGCATCTTTACAGATGCGGATAATTTCATTGGAGATATCAGAAATTCACGCCTGCGCCAATGTAAAAACCATCTGACACTTTATTACTGCGATCCCCGCCTTTTCCTTTTAGATCAATCACGCGATAACCAGCTTCAACACTCAGTGGTCTGAAGAGGAGATAACGGACACCACCGTTAGCTTCTGTATAAGAGTCAATACCTGAAGTAAAACCTGATGGAGCACCATAAGCTTCACCATATAATGACAGTGATGGTGTTACCGCTGCACTGAGGCCAACACCAGCAGCTAATGCAGCGCCATCTTTTCCGACTTTTGGCGACAGATAGAGAGCCTTACCACCAACACTGGCTGTCAGCGGGCCAACAGGCAAAGCAAAGGCCAGTCCCAGGCTACCCAACTGACCATTATGATCACTGCGGGCCCAGTTTCCGTTAAGGGAGAACCCCGCATTTTTATCACCAATTCCCGCAGATGTACTGGTATAGTGCTTTCCTGCCTCAACATTTACAGAAATTGCATTTGCTGTACCAGTCATAAAGAGCAGACTAGCAGCACTGACAGCAATAAAACCTTTCATATCGTTTCCTTCTTCTCTAATTGGTAATTGCCACTACTTGTTGCAAGCCATTTTACTGGAATTCAGTAAACACCATAAACTATAAAATTAATAAACTATCTAGATTAATCAAGATATTCAGGTAACATATTTTTGCAGCACCCACTGTTTAACCTGCTGCCGTGGAATTTTTATTCCATCACTCTTTAGCTGCTCAGGCAGTAAGTAACAGGCTACAGGCTGCTGAAATGACGCAAGTTTATCCGAAAGCCAGCTAGCAAGTGTTGTTGTAAGTTTAGGTGAGTTTGTTTCGATTACCATGACAGGCCGATGCCCAAATTCAGGATCAGGTACAGGAACAACAAAACTTTGCTGAATTTCGGGATGCTGGTTAATGATTCGCTCAATATCTTCCGGCTGGATACCTTCTCCACCGCTGAAAAACTGATTGTCTAGACGCCCGAGAATACACAGTTCATCCCGCTCAAAGACGCCCCGGTCACGGGTGGAAAACCAGCCATTTTCGTTAAGCAGAGGCTGTAATTTCCCATCAGACCAATACCCCATCGCAATGCTGTCTGCCCTGATCTGTATCTCATCATCCTGCAAACGGATCTCTTTTCCCGGCAATGGTGTTCCCACCCCCGGTAAACCATCTGCACGCTTTGCGCAGACTGTTGAAGCCATTTCAGTCAGGCCATAACCACACCAGCAGCGAATACCCAGTGTTCCGGCCTGTTGAACAAGCTCCTGCGGTATCATTGCCCCACCCAGTAACACATCTTTTAAAGTCTGTTTATATTCATGTGGCTGAGACAGCCAGCGCCATAATTGCGTTGGCACTAAGGAGGCATGAGTACAACCGGATAAAGCCCTATCCAGAGAGCGCATGTCTTCTAATACCAGCACTGCACCTTTCAGCAACCAGCGCCAGAGTATTCCCTGACCTGAAACATGGTATAAGGGCAATGACAATAACCAGCGATCATGTGAACTGAAATCTATACAGGAAAGAACACCCTTTGCACTGGCAAAATGGGCTTCCATACAATGCACAACGGCTTTAGGCAGCCCGGAAGATCCTGAAGTCAGGATCATACTGGCCGGGCGATACTCATCCCATGGAATTAAGTCCCATGTGACATATTTTCCTGACGTAACTGTAAACTTAGTTTGCCAGTTGAGTTCCGTTGCCTGAATAACCGATGAAGGGGAATCGGTAAAATCAGCCACAAATGCCATATTCAGCCGGGGAAGTAATTCCACCAGCAATGATTCGGGAAGTTGAGGATTCAGTGGCAGTACTCTTGCCCCACATTGTAGTGCGCCAAGGTAACAGAGTAATAAATCAGTACTATTTTTCCCCCTCAGGATCACTCCACTGCCTTCTGATACCCCCTGTTGCCGGAAACAATCTGCAATAGTATTAATTTTTGTCGCTAGCTGCTGCCATGTCAGGGGTTTTCCATACAACAAGGCAGCCTGTTTTTCCGGAGCACAAACCGCCCAGTGATGCCACGGCCATTGGTTAAACGACGCTAATGACATTCATGGCTCCATGCTATTTCCAGTTTGTCTGATTCAAGGCAAGGAATGTCACTGTCTGGCCAGCAACGGATAAGTTGTGACTGGATCAAATTCAGAGTATCTAATCCCGGGAGTGTATCAGGCGTTAACCAGTGTGCTAAACGGGCCAGTTGCGTCAGACCAAAACTGGTTTCAATACTTGAGCTTATAACGGCTTCCAATCCTGCCTGATGAGCTTCAGTAATTAACTGACAGCAACGGTCAATACTGCCAACCAAAGTGGGCTTGATGATAATAGCAGCAACACCAGCTTCAGCTTTTACCGTGAAACCGTCTTCCCGGACACTTTCATCCCACGCGATAGCAATACCTGTTTCGCGAGCAAAATCCAGTGACTCCTCACGGGTTTTGCAAGGCTCTTCAATGAAAGCAATACGCTGGCGATAATCCGGATTGACATACTTGGCAAATCCATCCGCTTTAGTACGTGTCCAGCTGCGGTTGGCATCCAGTCTTAAGCGAAGTTCAGGCACAGCTTCCAACAAAACATTAGCAACCATGCCATCCCGTACAGCCTCGTATAAACCTACTTTCACTTTCGCAATTTTCTGTCCGGCCATTTTCCCCAGATGCAGGATCACATCATCAGGATCGCCGGTACATAATGGTGCTTTGCGATAGTCAGCTTCTTCCGGCAATTCACCCCGCAATTCAGCAAGCGCACAACTGATACCAAATGCAACAGAAGGTAATTCACTCTGTTCCGGTTCTTTCTCTGCGCCTTTTTCTGCCTGACACCAGCGCGTTAACCACGCTACTGCGGCTTGTTCTGCCTGCTCAAGTGTTTCACGGCTGAATTCCGGCAGCGGAGCAATTTCTCCCCAACCGTGTTCCTCATTTTCCTGTATATGAACCAGAAAACCATCGCGGGTTTTCAGGCGCTGATAGCGCAGGATAACACCTGCCTCCATCGGCAGGCTGTAGTGATAAAGAGTTGCTTTACGCATCATGGGTTACGTTTGAATTTACTGAAATCAGGGTGACGTTTTTCATTGAATGCGTTACGCCCTTCCTGCCCTTCTTCAGTCATATAAAACAGCATGGTGGCATTCCCGGCCAGCTCCTGCAAACCTGCCTGTCCATCGCAATCTGCATTCAGTGCAGCTTTCAGGCAACGCAACGCCATCGGGCTGTTTTCCAGCATTTCACGGCACCAGCGCACGGTTTCTTTCTCCAGCTCAGCGTAAGGAACGACAGTATTAACCAGCCCCATATCAAGCGCTTCCTGAGCATTGTACTGGCGGCACAAGAACCAGATTTCACGGGCTTTTTTCTGCCCGACAATACGTGCCATATAAGACGCGCCCCAACCACCATCAAAAGAGCCGACTTTAGGACCCGTTTGTCCAAAAATCGCATTATCTGCGGCAATGGTCAGGTCACACATCAGATGCAGGACATGCCCACCACCAATGGAATATCCGGCAACCATAGCGACAACCGGTTTTGGGCAAGTACGAATCTGGCGCTGGAAATCCAGTACATTCAGATGATGTGTTCCCATATCATCCTGATAACCACCGTAATCGCCCCGGATCTTCTGATCGCCGCCGGCACAGAAGGCTTTTTCTCCCATTCCGGTCAGAATAATTGTGCCGATGCTATCGTCATAGCGTGCATCTGCCAGCGCCTGAATCATCTCTTTAACCGTCAAAGGACGAAAGGCATTACGCACTTGTGGGCGATTGATTGTGATTTTAGCGATACCATCGGTAGATTTATGATAAAGAATATCTTCAAATCCATTAGAACAGTCTTGCCAGTCAATCGGCGCATATAATTTTTCTTCGCATGGGTAGAGCATTATTAAACGTCCTTAGCCAAAAAGTGATAAAAAGTGGTTCACTGCGGCTGAAAAACCCGCAGGATTACTACTGTGGACATTATGTCCAGACTGAGAAATTATTTTTAATGGCAATGCAAACTGCTGCGCTATTCCCTTAAATTTCTGATCATGTTCACCGCATAAATAAATAAAAGGTACTGCCAGTTTTTGTAATTCCGGGAGCAGATACGGCTGGTGCCCGAGTGAGGTATTTTCCAGCATATCTGCAATACTGTTGCCCCTGTTCTGGCTACGAAGATGAATGAGCCTGATACGTTGCGCAGCAGGTAAATCTGCAAATACAGGCTGTTGATACCAATCCGCTAAAACTGCCGCTATAGGCTCTGAACGGAAACGCTGTGCCCAGTTTTTGTCATGTAATAATCTGGCTTCACGTTCCTCCTGAGATAACAGCCCCGGGTTTCCGCCTTCCACCAGAATCCCCCTTAAACCCTGCACTGCCTGAGCTTGAGTTGCGTGATACATGGCAATCCGGCCACCCAGTGAGTAACCAATTAACCAGTAATCATGGATCTGGTACGCAAGTAAGATTTTGCTCAGTAGCGCATTCATCTCTGCAAGGCCATCTTTCGCAAAAACATCCACAAGCGGCATATCGGCAGAATGACCATGACCGGGCAAATCAATGACCAAAGAAGGATACTGGTTGCAGGCACTGATAATGGGCTGCCATTCATGACCACATCCCAGCAGACCATGCAACCAAACCAGCCATGGGCCTTGTTTGTCCGTATTGAATGTCTGACAGGCCAGCTTCACAGTTCCGCCACTTGTTTTAGTAACGTTTGCAGGCACATCGCACCTTCATTATCTGTCACATTTAATTCCACGACCGTTGCAGCATTTTGCAGCCATGCCTGTTCAACGGACTGTTTTAACTCAGGCCAACTTTGTGGAGCGCTATAATGCAGGCCAAACATAGCTGCGGCATGGTTAAAACTGATATTTTGCGGCATACAGTAAAACTGCTGGCGCGCTTCCTGTGGTGTAGGCAGTAATGAAAAAATCTGACCGCCATTATTATTGACGATAATCAGCACCATCGGTGATGAAATTTCCCGCAATAAAGCCAGACTGTTCAGATCATAAAGTGCCGAAATATCGCCGATAATCGCCAGCGTGGGCTTACCGGTTGCCCGTTGTACTCCGGCTGAAGTTGCAATTAACCCGTCAATACCACTGGCTCCGCGATTACTGTAAACCGGAAAACCGACAGGGAGTTGCCCCAGCGCATCAATCAGGCGGACAACCAGACTATTGCCGACAAATAGTTGCCCCTCTTCCGGTAATAACTGATACAACTGATGGGCAACCGCAGCCTCACTGAATTTACCCGACAGTTTTTCAGCCACACATCCCGATGCCTTTTCTGACCATATTTCCAGTTCATTCGCCCAAAAAACATTAGGGTGATCCGTATGCGCAGAATGCTCTTGTAACCAAGTTGCGATATCGCAGGTAAATTTACGTCCCTGATGATTGGCTGGATCAAGCCTTCCGGCAATAGAATCGATAACCCAGTATTCCTCTGGCTGACATGTCGCCTGCCACTGCAATAGTCTCTTACCGGTCAGGCTGGAGCCAAACTGGATAACCAGTTCTCCTTTTGCCAGAATTTCCTGTGTTCGAGGGTGATGCAGCCATAAATCAGCACAGGGCAAAGGCTGGCCTGTCTGAGACAAGACATCACCAATCAATGGCCATCCCATGTCTTTTGCCCACTGTGCAACAAGCTGCCCTTCTTCAGCACGCATTCTTCCTGCCAGAACAACACCCCGTTTTTGCCGCCAATAATCCCAGTCAGTCACTTTGGTTGTCACAGTCACCATCGATTGCCGAAGCCACGGCTGATCCCCCTGCCACCAGTCTCCCAGAGTCTGTAACCATGACTGGTATTGATCATCATCACCATACAAAGGTTCTGCAAAAGGGCAGTTAATATGCAGCCCTCCCTGCCTGAGATTAGACATCGCATTATCAATAACAGAGACCAGCCAGCTGGCTGAAATATCGGTGGTTGGGCGCGGCAAAGTGAGTGTTTGTGATGGATGTGAAGCAAAAATACCGTGCTGACGAATAGCCTGATTTGCACCACAGTCAATCAGCTCCGGCGGTCTGTCTGCGGTGAGAAATACCAGCCGTTCTCCGGTTAAACCCGCTTCAATCAGGGAAGGATAGAGATTGGCAACTGCGGTTCCTGATGTCACGATGACAGCAACGGGTTCCCCGCTCGCTTTTGCCAGCCCCAGTGCCAGATGGCCTAACCCTCGCTCATCAAAGTGAGTATGGCATATCAGCTTACCGTTCTGGGCAGTAGCTTTCTTTACAACGGAAAGTGTCAGTGGAGTAGAACGGGAGCCGGGAGCAATACACACATGACGCAAACCGTGGCGGGTCAGTGCTTCCAGTAAAAGTTCCGCCCAACGACGGTTCAGTGCGCTGTTTGACATAGGATGTTCGAAAATTATTTAAAAAGAAAACTCATTATTTAAGAAAATGAATTATATAAGATATTCGCCGTTCTCATTCCCTTAAAAACACTTTCCTTGTGATAGTTCAAAGAAATATCATTTTATTGACAATACTCCATGCATCATTTCATGCAGCTATTCCATAGATAAATTACTGAGCAATGAGCGTAACCCTGCTGCCTTATTCTCAATTTCTATCCATTCCTGTTCAGGATCTGAGCCAGAAACAATCCCTGCCCCGGCATACAATGACAATAAAGCGCCATCTATGTATGCGCACCGCAGCGAAACGGCAAATTCACTCTGCTCAAGCCCCAAATATCCGGCAGAACCGGCATACCAACCCCGGCGAAAAGGTTCATTCTCAGCTAAAAACTGCCGGGCGGCTTCTCGTGGCAGACCAGCAACAGCAGCGGTTGGTTGTAAACGACTCAGGCAATCACTGTCCGAAACCTGATTTAAAAAACCATTAATATGTCTGCGCAGGTGTTGTACTTTACGTAAACGAATAACATCAGGCGGAGCAACATCGATTGCTGTCACACCTCCCTGTAAACGCTGGCAGATATCATCCACCACAATCAGATTTTCATGCTGGTTCTTTTTATCCTTTAATAACCATTGCCCCAGCTCTTTTGCCTTTTGGTCATCATCAGAATTTATTGTTGTTCCCGCCAGAGCTTCAGTAAATAACTGTAACTGGTGACGGTAATAGAGCCGCTCAGGAGTGGAAGCAAGAAAGGCCTGCGTATCACTGAAAGCAAGCATGAAGTGATAACAGTGATGATTCACCTCACGGCTGGTCGCCATAAATTGTCCTGCTTGCAAAGGCATATCCAGCATGAGTTCTGTTTTTCGGGCCATCACCACTTTTTCCATTTTTTTGCGGGTAATGGCATCCAGCGCCTGCTCCAGCAGTGTATTCCACTGCTCACTTTCAGGCCGATGCTTGGTATTTAAAATCGTTACTCGTGATGATTGAAATGGCTGATGAGGTGCAATTTTTCTGAGAAATGCGTAAATAGTATCGATGTCAGCCTGTCCATCAATATTCAGATATAAATAAGTGGCCTTATGACAGCGACGTATTTCTATTCTTGGCAAGAACAGATAACTTTCTTCATTATCTGTGTTTTCTTCCTTTTCCCACGCGTTCAAGCCCCAAATACGCATTTGGGGAAATTGAGCATGTTGGTTTAAGAACTTTTCTGCCTGAGCGGCATCCCTGAAGAGGCGGATTTGCCCACAGGCAACAACTTCTTCATGTCCATCGCGATGTTGCCAGTAAAATTGCGGGTAATGCGGTTGAACAGCTAACCATTCCAGCCAGTCAGTATCATCGGTTACAGAAAGGGGAAAACTGAACGACTGAATACCCACTTCGCTAACATTTTTGGTTCTGAGAGTTTCGCATACATTAGCGATGATACTGGCAATCTGATCCACAACTTTCCTCACTAACAACATAATAAAAGGCAGGATTATACGAACCAACCGGAATTATTAAAGCACTTATTGTTTGTATGGTTGCAGCTGAGGTTAATGTCGGAAAAGGCATTCAATGTTAAATTCGTTCTTCCTTACCGAATTTTTGTGTTTTTTGATCAAAAAAATCGGACACAATATCATTCAATTAAATGGATAAAACCATCGATAATGCATCATCCCTCGAAGATAAAAGATGTTTTATTTTAAAAATAAACAACACAAAGCCTAAAAGCCACATTTAATTATAAAAATGGATATTTTTTATAAAATAGCCGTCACAAAATAATATAGACCATATTCAGAAAATTGATGAAGATAAAAGTAGGAAAAATACAGTCACCATTTACTAAAAACAGTAAAACGAATCATCAATAAAGAATATCAATACTGTTAATAAATATATTTCATCAACTCTGAATTAAATGAATTTATTTAATTAAAAAACGCCATAAGAAAAATCTTAAAATAACAACACTTTGATTTTAATATTAATTTCATTATTACCAATAAATGTAACAATACGATATTACTTATTCTAAGTGTAATTATATTTTATTTATTGCTTTTCATGAATTACCCATTGATATAAAGTCACACAATACGTATTATTTCGCCTCTTCAAAAATGAAGAAACAAAAATTTTCTCTTAATCTAAATTCAATTTTACTTCGTCTGATTCTGCTGTTTTCTAAATAAGCAGTATAAAAGGGGATGTCGTGCTATATCTTTATTTTAAGCCGATAGGCTTTCATAGATATCGGTATAAACTATTATCGTTATTCGTATCACTAAGTTGTCTAATAACGTCAGAAGCTGCAAACGCGGATTATGACGAGTTAATCCTGCAAGCCAGAAATGGCAATACCATCCCCATGCTTGAATATATTCGTCAAGAAGAAAAGCGGCGGAAACTTTCGTCTTCTCAGGTTGCTGACTGGTTACAAATTGCAGGCTGGGCAGGGCGAGATAATGAAGTGATTGAACTTTGGCAACGCTATCATTCCATGGAATTACCCGCCAGAGGCATCGCTGCTGCTGCACGGGCTTATCGCAATCAGCGTCAGTGGACACAATCCGTCCAATTATGGCATCTGGCTTCTGTCCTTGAAGAACAAAACCACGATCTAAAAGCAGGCCTGATTATGACGCTGGCAGATGCCAAACGAGATAATGAGGCTCGGAGGCTGGCAAAAAGGTTACTGGCACAACATCCCAATGCCGCTAATTACCGTTTAATGGCCTATGTTGATGAAGCAGCCGGGCGCACATGGGATGCCATGGAAATGCTCTCCACCGCTCACGAGCGTTTTCCCAATGATAAAAATACCACTCACGACTATCTGTTCAGTCTGAAAAATAATCGACTGAATGGCCCGGCATGGTCTTTAGAACAAAAATACGTCTCGCAATTACAGTTATCGCCGGGTCAACAGCGCAGGCTGGAAGCCGATGCCGCGGCTGAATTAGTTCGTCTTGCCATAATCCCTAACCGCAGTGAAACAGAGCGGTTTGATATTGCTGACAAAGCACTTGTCCGTTATGAGCATATGCTAAATGAGTGGCGTGAACAGCCAGATGCCCAACAGGATTACCGACGTGCCCGAATTGATCGCCTTGGGGCATTACTCGCCCGTTTCCGGACACAGGAACTTATTGAAGAATATTTACGCCTGCAACAGCCTTCATCAACAGAAGAAAACACAGAAATACCGGATTATGCCCATAAATGGGCTGCGGCAGCCTATCTGAATCTTCGCCAGCCAGATAAAGCAAGGAACATTCTGCGCCCGCTGAGTTACCCGAACGGGAAATACCCTGATAAAAAAACGCCGACTTCCCATATCACACTGGAAGATGACAGCGTTCTTTTTTATTCCGATGTGGAAAGCGAGCACCTAAATGAAGCCCAAAAACTCGCTGCCAATATCAAACAACGTAATGTTTATATGGTTAATGTTTACGGCTCTCCAATCCGGGTTCCTAATGACGGCTGGCTGCAAGGGCAGCAATTTCTGGCGGAATCAGCACAACTTAATGAAGATTTACCTGAGGCAGAAAAGCGTTTTACGCATTTAGCCCGTACAGCCCCTTCCAATCAAAAATTGCGTCTCGATTTGGCGGCAATCTGGCTGGATCGAGGCTGGCCTCGTCGGGCCGAGAGTGAATTAAAACAGGCTGAAGGGCTTGATCACCGTAATTTATCACTGGAAATCCAGCAAGGTTATACTGCTTTAGCATTACAAGAGTGGAAACAGGTTGATTTACTGGCTGATGATGTCATCTCCCGCGCACCAGAGAATGTACTGGGCAAACGTTTTAACCGCCTGCGCAATGTTCATCATATGTCAGAGCTGCGTGTCAGGGTTAATCAGGGTATTGATTCAGACAGCCCCACCAGCGGTAAAAGCAGTTCAGACATTGATGCTGTTATTTATAGCCCGCCCATTAACGATAACTGGCGTCTGTTTGCCGGTGGTGCATATAACCGCGCTCAGTTCAGCGAAGGCCGTGGATTAAACCGTGATTTACGTGGCGGTTTAGAATGGCGTGCACGGGATATCTGGCTGGAGGGTGAAATTTCTGGCCGGAATTATCGTCATGGCAATAAAGTCGGCCTGCGTTTTACCGGCTGGTACGATTTTAATGATGAATGGCGTCTGGGTGGATCAGCAGAACGGCTGGCACGGAACACTCCCCTGCGGGCATTAACCAATAATATTTACGCCAATGGCGGGCAAATCTATAGCCGCTGGAGATACAGCGAACGCAGCCAGTGGAGTGCCAGTTTCGCACCTTCCTTTTTTTCCGATGGTAATAACCGGTTTGCTTATAGCATTAACGGAATGCAACGCATCTATACCGCTCCTTATCTGAAACTCGATGCGACTTTGGAAGTCGGTACAACCCATAACAGCAAGCAAAATACCCCTTATTTCAATCCCAGAAATGATTTTACCCTGCTTCCGGCGCTGGAAGCGGATCACATCATTTATCGGCATTATCAGACCGTCTGGAGCCAGCAACTCACGGCAGGTATCGGCGAGTACTGGCAGAAAGATTATGGCGGAGGACTGATAACTACGGTTAGTTATGGGCAACGTATTAAGTGGAATGATGTTGTGGATGCAGGCGTGCGGCTCACGCTGGATAAACGCCCTTATGACGGTAGACGCGAAAAAAACCTGCAAGCTGCTTTTGATTTAACGTATCGGTTCTAAAGGATTTTCTATGACTTTTAACGTAATTCGCTATTGGTTAATGATTTCAGCTTTGCTGGTTAGCCTGCTTATTTCTCAACTCAGTGTCATGGCACACGCCGGAAAGCCTGATTTCGTTCCACCGGCGGAACGCCCTTTATCGATGAACGAACGCCCCTGGCCCCATAACAGTTTTGTCGTGCTGGCTTACCATGATGTTGAAGATGATGGTGCTGACCAACGCTTTATGTCCGTCCGTACCAGTGCGCTGAATGATCAATTTGCCTGGCTGCACGCCAATGGCTATCAACCTATTACCGTTGACCAGATCCTCACAGCTAATCAGGGGGGAACACCACTACCGCCTAAAGCCGTACTACTCACTTTTGATGACGGTTACAGCAGTTTCTATCACCGGGTTTTTCCGTTACTGAAAGCCTATAACTGGCCTGCTATTCTGGCTCCGGTCGGTATTTGGGTTGATGCTCCCGCAGGAAAGCCGGTAAATTTTGGTGGACTGAAAGTACCGCGAGAACGCTTTACCACCTGGGCACAGGTTGCCGAAATGTCCCGTTCCGGTCTGGTGGAAATTGGCTCACATACTTATCAACATCATTACGGTGCTCTTGGTAATCCACAGGGGAATACCGAACCTGCCGCTGCTACCCGAATCTATGACCGCAAAACTGGCAAATATGAAACTGAAAAGGCATTCCGCCAGCGTATGGAACAGGATGTCAGGACAATCACGCAGCGGATCATTTCTGCTACAGGTAAAAAGCCGCGTGTCTGGGTCTGGCCTTACGGTATTGACAGTGGTGTCACGCTGGATATAGCAAAGCAACACGGCTATAAATTGGCGTTGACTCTCGACACTGGTCTGGCTAATGCCAAAAATCTGGATAATGTTCCACGGATCTTGCTGACAAACAACCCAACCCTGAAAGAATTCGCTGAACAGATTATTCAGGTTCAGAATAAATTTCCTCTGCGTATCGCCCATATTGATCTGGATTATGTTTATGACCCTGACCCTGTTCAGCAAGCAAGTAATCTCGACAAGCTGGTACAGCGTGTTGCCGACCTCGGTATCAATACGGTTTTCCTACAGGCTTTCGCGGATCCTACAGGCGATGGCACTGTACGTGAACTTTACTTCCCTAATCGCTGGTTACCAATGCGGGCCGATTTATTTAACCGGGTTTCCTGGCAGATACACAGCCGGTTAAATATTGATGTCTATGCATGGATGCCGGTTCTGGCATTTGAATTAGAGCCTTCCCTGCCCCGCGTATTGAGCTACGACAAAAATAGCGGTGAGTTATCCGTTAACAAAGCACAATACCGTCGGTTATCGCCTTATAACCTAGAAAATCGCCGCAGAATTAAAGAGATTTATCAGGATTTAGCTGCTCATTCCATTTTTCAGGGTGTGCTGTATCACGATGATGCCATCATGTCCGATTTTGAAGATGCCGGTCCGGATGCAATCAGGGTTTATCAGCGAGAAGGCTTTCCGGCCTCTATTGCCGAAATCCGTCAGGATCCGGAAAAATTCGCCCGCTGGAGCCGCTTCAAAAGCCGATACCTGACCGATTTCACTCAGGAACTCACTGATGCCGTTAAATCCGTCCGGGGTTATCAGGTAAAAACTGCCCGTAATATTTTTGCGCTGCCGATTCTGGAACCGGACAGCGAAGAGTGGTTTGCCCAGAATCTGGATGATTTTCTTGCCCATTATGACTGGGTTGCACCGATGGCAATGCCATTAATGGAAAATATCCCGCTGTCAAAAAGTAATCAGTGGCTATCCCGTTTAGTGAAAGCTGTGGGTCAGCGTCCGGATGCACTGAGTAAAACGGTATTTGAACTGCAAGCCGTAGACTGGCGCAAACCATCCGATAAAAGAATGATATCAGGCGAACAACTCGCTGAATGGATGCGCCAGTTACAGCTGAATGGTGCCCAAAATTTTGGTTACTACCCTGATGACTTTATTAATAATCAACCAGAAATGAACTCGATCCGTCCTGTTCTTTCCTCAGAATGGTATCCACTCAATGATTGACCGTATTCTTGCTTTTATTGTGCTCTGTATTGTTTTGAGTATTCCCATCGGTATTGCTGTCACCTTTACCGGTGAAGTTATGCTGAACTTTGTGTTTTTCTGGCCCCTGTTTATGTCTGCCATCTGGATTTCAGGTGGGGTTTATTTCTGGTTTTATCGTGAAAGACACTGGAAACAAAGTGATGAGCCGCCCCATCTGGAGAGCGAACCTCTGATATCCATTTTGATCCCCTGCTATAACGAAGGCCCTAATGTGCGTGAAACACTACAGGCAGCACTGAATCAGCGCTATTCCAATATTGAGGTGATCGCAATCAATGACGGTTCAACCGACAGCACAGCCCATGAACTTGATGATATGGCGAAACAGCATAGCGCCCTGAGAGTGATACATCTGAAACAGAATCAGGGGAAAGCCACCGCGCTTCAGGCCGGTGCTGCTGCTGCCAACAGTGATTATCTGGTCTGTATTGATGGTGATGCTCTGTTAGATCGTGATGCTGCTGTATGGATGGTGAAACCGATGATTGACCATCCCCGTGTCGGTGCAGTGACCGGTAACCCTCGGATACGTACCCGCTCTACTCTGGTTGGCCGAATTCAGGTAGGTGAATTTTCCTCTATCATTGGCCTTATCAAACGTACTCAGCGGATTTACGGTCAGGTGTTTACCGTTTCCGGTGTGGTCGCTGCTTTTAACCGCCGTGCTCTTGCCGATGTAGGTTATTGGAGCAACGACATGATTACAGAAGATATTGATGTCAGCTGGAAACTGCAATTACGTCATTGGTCCGTCTTCTTTGAGCCTCGGGCTATCTGCTGGATCCTGATGCCGGAAACGCTTCGTGGGTTATGGAAACAGAGATTGCGCTGGGCACAGGGTGGAGCTGAAGTCTTTCTCAAAAACCTGCGGAAACTCTGGGCATGGGAATATCGCCGTATGTGGGTTTTATTTGCCGAATTCTGCTGTTCGGTAATCTGGTCATTTACCTTTGCCCTTTCAATTATATTGTTTTTCCTCGGCATGCTTATCACATTACCTGAAACCATTCGGGTTTATACCCTTTTCCCACCCGGATATACCGGGTTGGTATTAGCCGCAACCTGTCTGATTCAGTTTACTGTCAGCCTGTTAATTGAACGTCGCTATGAAAAACACGTCGCATCATCACTTTTCTGGGTGATCTGGTATCCGGTCGTATATTGGATGCTGAACCTGTTTACGACACTGGTCTCTTTTCCCAAAGTTATGCTTAAAGTCCACCGCAAACGTGCTCGTTGGGAAAGCCCTGACCGTGGAATAGAGAGAATAGAATAATGAAAGATCCCTTAATATTTACAGAAAAGAAATTATTACCTCGTCTTATTGATGTCACACTGACTATTTTAGCGTGGTGTGGATTTGTCTATTTGTTTATTTCGGGGTTATTTAATTCGCCCCATCATGGCCCTAAGCCTGTGATGTATATATTCAGCTCGGAGTTAAGCTCAATTGCTCTCTATATCATTGTCGCTATATTCAATGCATTCCTGCTGATCGGCTGGGCAAAGTATAATCAAATTCGTTTTCGTATTGAACGACGTCGCCATCAGCCTGCGTTAAACCATGATGAGATTGCAACAAGCTTTTCTTTGGAAGAAAGAATAATAGACAGTTTGAATCAAGGAAAAGTGTCTGATATCACTTATAATAATCATGGTCACATAATAGGCGTCGCTGAAAAACCAAATTAATAAATAAAGGAAATGGTTTTTATAACTATTTTCCCTATTATTTAATATATTTTTCAACCTATCTCATATACGACCATTTACAACCGATGATTAATGATTTTTGTACAGAGTGCCATGATGAGATAGGTTCCATACCCAATATATTTAGAATGACAACCCTGCGATACGGATAACCATATATTAATAAAAAAAGTAACTAAAATGAGTAAATACAGCCAACAAAGAGGCGACTTGAAAGACTAAGTGTATATTAATGACTGTTAATAATATGAAAGATAAAAACGGGATCCCGTTATGTGCTTAATTGAATGGACTCTCTGTGTTGTCAAACATTGTGCTTACAAATTATTTTTACGGGTATTGACGGTTTTATGTATAACCATGGTGATATGTAATTCAATAGTAACAGCTATGCCTGAAACTAAAGAGAAAATAAAAATAAATGAAAATGTTGTACGTGTCGTTTCTGGCATTATCAGTTATACATATTGGCCAGTCACACGTCCGACATTACATTTATGTCTGGTACCCCCTTCTAATTACATTCGTGTTTTAAAAAATATTAATATGTTTCCTGATGAAATAGAATTACGGATAGAAATTCTAAATTTCAATACAGAACAACTAGTCAATAAGTGTGATATTATTTACTACGGTCAGATTGACCCTATACTTCAACATCAAGTATTTAATCAGAAAAATAATAAACCACTTCTTACTATTGCTGAACAAAACCAACATTGTGAAATAGGTAGTGCATTCTGCCTCAATATAGATAGTACACAAACAACGTTTAACCTTAATCTCGATATTTTGACTCGCAGTGGTATACGCGTAGATCCAAATGTCCTGCAATTGGCTCGTAAGGCGGAATAACTGTATGAAAAAGCGTTATTCATTAATGCCATCACGCCCGACATTACGTCAGACAGTTCACCGTATCCATCTGATCATTACTATTGTTACATTATCGGTTGTCGGTCTGTTTCTTTCTTTACTGGCACTCTTTGCCATGCAGAAATATGCTGAAAATAATCTGAAACAGATGTCATCGACAATAGCCCATACCGTACAGGCAGCAGTAGTATTTAATGATAAAACAGCTGCAAACGAAATATTGGAAATGATTGCTGCTCACGATAGTTTTACCGAAGCAAAGATTTTTGATGCAAAAAATCAGGTATTAGCCAGCTGGCATGCCAAACAGATAACACGCACCGGTAATTTTAAGAAACTGGTTGAATACTGGATATTTCCTGAACCCGTTACATTTCCTATTTATCACCACCAACAGCAAGTTGGTTCAGTCTGGTTAATCGGTAATAGTGAACACATCACCAAATTTATCTATCAGGCCTTACTGGTACTGTTTGCCTGCCTCCTGATCAGCGCCATACTTTCACTCTATCTTTCCCTGCGCATGCATGACGGCGTTGTCAGAACACTACAGAACATTGCCAGCGTTGCCCATGATGTACGCCAGCGGCGGGCATTTTCTCAGCGGGTTCCTTCCGCTCAAATTGCAGAACTGCATGAACTCAGTCAGGTTTTTAACCACCTGCTGGAAGAACTGGAAGAGTGGCAGCATCATTTACAAACTGAAAAAGCCGCTTTGACATGGCAGGCACAACACGATTCTCTCACCACATTACCCAACCGGGCGACTTTTGAGCGTGTTCTGTCCACCGTGATGAATGACAAGTTCATGCGGGAGAGTGCTGCCATTTTATTTATTGACGGTAATCGGCTCAAATATGTCAATGATGTTTATGGGCATGCAGCAGGCGATCACGTCCTGATCACAATTGCCGATACTTTAAAAAAGAAAGTCCGGAAAACAGATACTGTCGCCCGCCTCGGTGGTGATGAATTTGCCATTTTATTACCTTCAGCCAGTTTAGAAGATGCTGAGCGGATCGCTAAAAATATCATTCACGCGATGGATACCCCGATTCAGCTTCCCAGCGGCCAACAGCTACGTATCACACTCAGCATTGGTATTGCTCTGTCAAATGGCGCTTTAACAGCAGAACAGTTGCTGTCTGAAGCGGATGCCGCTATGTATCACATCAAACAGCGCGGCGGTGGCTGGCACTCCGCTGACACAACAAAAGTAAACTACTTATCGAGAAATTCATCATGATAAAAAAACGCGCTTTTATATTAATGATTTCATTAATTGGCCCTTTCCTTCTTAACGCCTGCCAACATACGGGCAAACTAACAACGGAACAAATCAAAGTTCTTAAGCAACAAGGATTTCAGCAAACGGATGAAGGATGGCTATTTGGTCTGTCAGAAAAAGTCCTCTTCGGTAATAACCAATTTCACTTGCAACCTGCTGGGGAAGAAAAACTGAAAAAGCTGGCAGCTATTTTATCCAAAACAGGCATTGAACATGCACGCCTTGACGGTCACACGGATAACCACGGTGAATTAAGCTATAACAACCAACTCTCGCTAAGACGGGCTAACACGGTTGCAGATGCCCTGACACGGGGAGGAATGAACAGATCCAGCTTAGAAACCCGCGGATTGGGGCCAAGCCAGCCGGTTGCAGATAATCGCAGTTCAAAAGGAAGGGCAGAAAACCGTCGAGTGGCGATTGTGATTACATCACAATAAACTTCCAATAGACTTTAAGATATAACTTAAAATACGAGGGGAATAAATAAAAGAAGGAATAATCTGGCGAAAGATTGACATTAATCAATAAAATAATTTAATTATTTCACCAAGGATGGAAACAATAATCGGTTTATTTTAATTACTGCCACCGATTACGTAATTTGTTGTTCAATTCTTGCTATATAAATATATATATAGTTCCTGTATTCAATCTCTTCCTGTAAGATAGCCAGCGTTATTTTTCAAGCAAACAGTCATTTTTTATCAGCAGCAAGCTCACAAAATTTTACAAATCCAGACAGTAAGACTACTGTTGGATAATGGGCTTTATCAAAAAGGAGAAATGATGGGGCTGAATTTTAAATCATACCGAACGTTGTATCGGGCATTTGTGGTACTATTCATCGCCATCACTCTGAGTGCTGGTAATCTATTATGGAAAGTATTTTCTGATTATCGGAATAATATCAGGCCTGATATAGAATTAGAGTGGGTTTTGCTAACATTGACAATACTCATATTTTTATACGCTATCGTTTTATATAAACATACCAAAACTGTTATTATTCCTGACTATCAATTTAAAAAAGCCATTAAAAACAAACAATTTATTCCTTATGTTCAGCCCATTATCTGTAGTAAAAATAACTCCCTTATCGGGTGTGAAATACTTGTTCGCTGGCAACACCCAAAACAAGGGTTAATAGAGCCTAAAAGCTTTATCTCACAAATTGAGAGATCGGACCTCATTATTCCCTTAACACATAACTTAATTACTCAAGTTCGTGATTTTTTTGCCTCTTTCGCCTATCAGCTACCACCAAATTTTCACTTTAATTTCAATATCAGTGCAAAACATTATAAAGATAGTGGTTTAGTTGAGGATTGTCGCAACTTTCTACAGGCATTTCCTGAAGATGCAATCCATCTGATATTAGAAATTACCGAGAGAGAATTACTCGAGCCAGATGCACACACAATCGAACTATTTAATAAATTAGATAAATTAGGTGTATTAATCGCTTTAGATGATTTTGGCACAGGCCATTCTAATCATGCTTATTTACAAAAAATAAACGTTAATGTGGTAAAAATAGGCCATAATTTCATTAGTAAAATGAACAGTGATAGGTTTTCAAAGCATATTGTTGAAAATATTATTGACCTCGCTTTACGGCTTAATTTAGAAATTGTCGCTGAAGGAGTTGAAGATCAAAAACAGGTAAACCAGCTGAAAAACTATTCGGTCAATTACCTACAAGGTTATTACTTTGATCGCCCTATATCACCAGAAGAATTTGTTAAAAAATGGTTAAAATAAATCATGTGACTACACTTAAAACAGTGAACTTGAAACTCATAGCAAATAGATTTTTATCATACTTTTACTGAAATTATTTTCTTTTCATTCTCACTAATCAAAATGGGTAATTGATGTAAAAAAATATAACCATCATGTTGAAACTCAATGAGTGTTTTTTTAGCAGGAGAAATAAAAAAAGCATCTCCATTGAAGAAACACTCTGAATTTTTATTTAAATAATCATTTACAAATAACTCGACATATCTGATATTCATGAAATAAACTTCATCTTTTATATAAGAGTTATCATTAATTATAAAAACATCATCTGAAAGGTACCTTTTAAAATTCATGGCCGCTAATATTTTGGTATCGGATTGATTTTCCAAATTCTCTATTTTACCGAGAAATTTAAATCTACCCTCCAGTGAAAAACTGATATAACTTAATAAGATAAGCTCACCACCAATGATAGGTTGTAACATTCTATCCGCTTTATCCATCGTGTATTTTTTATAGTTTTCCATTTATTATTCTTTATTCCGTCAAATTTACTATAAACCACAATACATAAAATTACTCTACTCTTCTACCTTGTTTAAAGGCATTTTTGGCCTCATTTAAACTCATAGAATTAGCACCTCCGGCAAGGTCAGAGTATTTATGTTGAGCAGGATCATCGTCCCAATTAAAAATATAAAAAATAATATAATTTACTTTACATATAATAAAACTATTAAATAAATTGAAATAATTTCAAAAACAATGACTTCACGTAAATTCTTTAACTCTGTGAAAAATAAGTTTTATTTAATTTTTTATAGATATTATTGGATTTTTCCTTGGCACAAATTAAAAATCAGGTTTAAATATTCAAACTTTATCCAAAAAATTCCGTCAGATAGAACCTCCCAATTAATAAAGAGTTAAAAAATGAATAGTTCGTTAAGAAATAATAGTTTTTTACTGTTAATCATTTTTGTTTTAGTCGGACTGAACTTACGCCCTTCTATGGCAGCAATCGGGCCACTTCTGAATTCAATTCGTGATGCAATTCCCCTGAGCTATACGTTGGTCTCTTTACTCACTATGTTGCCGGTATTTGCCATGGGTATTGCCATGTTTATAGGTATTCGCCTTGCTGATGCTATCGGTGAGCATCGGGTCGTCAGTGTATCATTGATATTTATCGCTCTAGCCAGTTTTTTCAGATTATATGCGACGGATTCTATCAATTTATTGATCACTGCTGTCGTAGCAGGTGCAGGAATTGCCATTATTCAGGCGGTTATTCCAAAAATAATTAAAAGCCGTTTTCCGAACTCAATTGAACTGTATATGGGAGTCTATGTCACTGCAATAATGGGGGGTGCCGCTGTGGCAGCTTCATCATCTCCATTTATCGCTGAATATTTCACCAGTTGGAGGGTCGGGCTTTCTGTCTGGGCAGGAGTTGCCATTTTTGCATTACTGGTTTGGCTTTCAGCTAAGAAATTAATTTCAGGGAATCAGCCAACAGAAAATATCAAGAGTGTGCCTGAACAGCAAAAAACGTCCTTCTTTAAGAACCGACGGGCATGGATACTGGGTTTGTTCTTTGGCCTTGGCACTTCCTCCTATACCTGCGTTTTAGCCTGGTTACCACCCTATTACTTTGATTTAGGCTGGCAAGACAAAGAATCGGGCTTAATTCTCGCTTATCTGACATTGATGGAAGTCATATCCGGTTTAATAATCCCTATTATCGCTAGCAGGAGTAAGGATCGCCGCTGGATTTTAACATTCCTGCTTGGTTGTATTGTTATCGGTTTTATAGGACTGATGCTAAAACCATCTGAATATGCCTTATTATGGTCCGGTTTACTTGGTATTGGGATTGGAGGCCTGTTTCCTATGAGCCTGATTGTCACAATGGACCATGTTTCTTTTCCCGCTAAAGCCGGCCAACTGACAGCCTTTGTTCAAGGAATAGGTTATATATTAGCCTCTTTATCACCATTACTGGCAGGATATATTAAGGATACATATTCCAGCTTCAGTTCCGCGTGGGCAATCCTTGCTACTATTACCTGTGTGATGATATTCATGGCATGGCGCTTTAAACCAGCCGAGTACAATTTACATTTTGCAGAATAGAATTAATGTGGGTTCTACCTGCTCCTTCTGGCAGCATCACCAGAACCAATGGTGATGCTGATATCTTCATACATTGATCATTAATATTTGATGGCAAAATCAACGAACAATCAGCCCCAGTAAAATCCCCACGGCACTAAAATCAGCATCACTAAATGTGGTATTGGCGATGCCGATATCGCCAAGTACAGGCAGCAGGAATACCGGCAAAAATGTAATTAACAGGCCTTGAGCAAAAGCGCCGAGGATTGCTCCCCTTCTCCCTCCCGTTGCGTTACCGAAAACACCCGCAGTTGCGCCAACAAAGAAGTGAGGAACAACGCCGGGTATAATCACCGTCATATTCAGCCAATAGAGTAAAAACATGCCGATGACACCAGCAATAAAGCTGCTCAGGAAACCAATCAGTACCGCATTGGGGGCATAAGGGAAAACTACCGGGCAATCCAGTGCGGGTTTGGAGTTCGGGACTAATTTGTCGGAGATACCCTTAAATGCAGGCACGATTTCGGCAATGACCATCCTGACTCCCTGTAGAATGATATAAACCCCTGCTGCAAATGTGATCGACTGCATCAAAGAGTACATGATGCTGTTTTTTCCACCACTGATCTGCCGTACAAACTCCTGATCAGCAAACAGACAGGTGAGAAGAAAGATAACTGCCATCGTTAGAGAGATGGAAACAGAAGTATCACGCAGAAATAACAGGCTCTTTGGTACGTTCATTTCTTCTGTGGAATGCTCCCTATTCCCCAGTTTACTGCCAATAAACCCAGCCAGAACATAAGAGAGTGTCGAAAAGTGCCCAATGGCTACATCGTCAGAACCGGTCACTTTTTTCATATAAGGATGAGCTATTGCCGGAAAAAAGACCATTGAAACACCAACAACAATTGACCCCGTCGCAACAAGTGCCACACCATGGATCCCGGCGACAGAAAGAATAACGGCCACCATCATCGACATAAATAATGTGTGATGGCCGGTCAGGAATATGAATTTCCACGGCGTAAAGCGGGCAATCAGAATATTAATCACCATTGCGAAAAACATAATCATCGCCATCTCTTTGCCAAAACTTTTCTGCGCGATTGATACGATAGCTTCGTTATTCGGCACAACACCCTGAATACCAAAAGTATGTTGAAAAATAACGGCGAATCCACTCAATGAAGAAACGATAACTCCCGCACCAGCGCCCAAAATAACAAACCCGAGCAGGGTTTTTACTGTCCCTTTAATACACTCAGTCACAGGTTTTTTCTGCAATACCAAGCCAATCAGGGAAATCAATCCGACTAAAACAGCAGGCTCTGCCAATACGTCACTCATCAGAAAGCGGAAAAAATCCATATTCGTCTCCGGTTACAATCTGCCAAGATCTTGCAATGCCGCAGATAAACGTAATTTCATTGCAGATTTATCGAGCATATTTTCTAATACAACAACTTTTCCATTGACCTGCTGCTCAGCCAGTTGTTCTGCAATATCTTTTGTCGCAACAAAAATATCGCTCTTTATTCCTTTTGCTGAACCTAAATCTGTATGTCCGACACTGGCTTCAACACCTAATTCCTGCAAAATACTTTTAATACTCATTTCCATTATTAGGCTGGTACCCAAACCATGACCGCAAACAACGGTTATATTCATCTTATTTTCCTGTTAACTAAAAGTAGTGGTTAATACCCCTGAATAATGGAAAAAGCTTCATCCTGATTTTTAGCCTGCATTAATCGATTAATTTTTTCCTGATCATCAAATAACCCAGCCAGTTCAGCAATGACTTCTATATGGCTGTAATTACTTGTTGTAGCAAATACAAACAATAATTTAACCGGATCATTTTCTACTGACCCAAATCTGACACCCTGTTTTATTAATGTCAGGCTCAGGGCAAGCCGATTAACGCCCTGTTCTGGTCTGGCGTGTGGTATTGCTATACCTGAACCCACAACGTAATAAGGACCAAATTTTTCATGAGACTCATAAATCGCCTCGACATAACTGGGTTGAATCGCTCCATTATTAATCAGTGGCTGACAGGCGATTTCAATGGCCTCGTGCCAATCTCTGACATCAGGAAACCATTGGATGACATCGCGGGTTAATAAGGTTCGCAGCATTAAATTTCCCCGTATACTCTTCGTCTTTCAAATTGCCTCTTTGTGGCTGCATTTTGAAATCCATCCAGTATATTTCGTTAACAAGCGGTTATTTCCATAAAGGGCATCGATGATTAAAAGAATAGCCAGTGCAAATCAAACCTACTGACGGAAAGAAATAAAAATCACAATAATACGGAGTAAATCACATTATGGGGAAAGGATGAGGAGATACGTAAATAAGTATCCCCCGGCATAGCCGGGGGTTTTTCATATGCGCCTATAAGGCTCTCTTACCTGCCGCGCCCTAACAGGCGCATCGCAATCTGACATTTGCATTCTAGTGA
>NZ_CAWNQF010000111.1:0-150011 GCF_963876465.1 Xenorhabdus sp. KK7.4 | reverse complement strand
CGCAAGGTGTTTTAACAAATCAAAAGGGGTTTTTATAGCTGCCTCATCGCTGAAAGCTCTACGGAACCCCCTGCCTAGCAGGGGGTTTTCTATATACAAAAAATCCCCGAATTTTAGATTCGGGGATTAGCGGGTTATGTTAACGAATAATCATTATCGGCTAACGGACTAAATGCAAAAAGTGAATGTGTTTTTCGTATTGATCCAAAATATCGTGGATGATCTGCTCCTGCGTCCATCCCATCAGGTCATAATCCTGACCGCCCTCTTTGAGGTAAACCTCCGCACGATAATATTTTTGCTCTTCAATTTTTTCTTCATCTTCCAGACCGGCAAGAGCAAATGCAGGCTGAATATAACCCCGTAAACGTACTTCATAAACGAAGCTGATATTTTCACCAAAGTCTACTTCCAGATGAATGCGATCTTCAGCTTCATCATTAATCAAAACTGTTTTATTTTGTTTTTCCAGCTCTCCGGCAACCATACTCATTGACTGCTGGATAACTTCGCTCATAAAACGTTTTACCTGTGATCGCTTAGGATAATAGACAATATTTCTTAACCTACGCTGCCACGGTATCGGGTTACGGCTGGCCGTAGGCGCTATCGTCGTCATCTGCTGGCTATCTTTCTTATAGGCATCAATCCGCAATGCTTTAAGCAAGCCATATATCGAAATTAATAACACAATTGAAAAAGGAAGCGCGCTGGCAATGGTTACCGTTTGCAGAGCCGATAATCCTCCTGCAACCAGTAGGGAAATAGCCACAACGCCCATTAATCCCGCCCAGAAAATTCTTTGCCAGACAGGTGTATGATGAGCACCACCGGATGCCAGTGTATCAACTACCATTGCCCCCGAATCTGCTGAGGTGACAAAAAACATCACCACCATCACCATTGCAATAAATGATAAAACAGTCGGCAGAGGGAAATATTCCAGGAAATTAAACAGGGCCAGAGAAACATCTGTCTGTACGACATTAGCTAATTCTTTGGCCCCTTTATTGGCAATCAGATCAATAGCGCTATTACCGAATGCCGTCATCCACATCAGGGTAAAACCACTGGGTACAAACAGAACACCAGTTACAAATTCCCTGATTGTCCGCCCCCGGGAAACTCTGGCGATAAACATTCCAACAAACGGAGACCAGGATAACCACCATCCCCAATACAGTAATGTCCATCCCCCCAACCAGTTACTGGACTTAGGTTCATAGGCATACAAGTTAAATGTTTTGCTAACAATTTCAGAAAAGTATCCACCGGTGTTTTCCACAAAGGATTTCAGCAACAGTACAGTTGGTCCCAAGGCAACAACCAACACAAGCAAAAGCACAGCCAGACCTAAATTCACTTCGGATAAAATCCGGATGCCTTTATCCAGACCGGAAACAACAGAAATAGTCGCCAGAGCAGTGATCGCAATGATCAGTATAACTTGTACCGTTTCATTAATAGGCAGGCCAAATAGATGGTTAAGGCCTGCATTTACCTGAAGAACGCCGTATCCAAGAGATGTCGCAACACCAAATACCGTCCCGATAACGGCAAAAATATCTACCGTGTGACCAATCGGTCCATAAATTTTATCGCCGATAATCGGGTACAGCGCTGAACGCAGGGTTAAAGGCAATCCATGACGATAACTAAAAAATGCCAGAATTAAAGCCACAATGGCATAGATCGCCCAGGCATGTAGTCCCCAGTGGAAGAAAGTTAATTGCATAGCCTGTTTAGCTGCCGCAATACTTTCAGGAGTACCCACCGGTGGTGACAGATAGTGCATCACCGGCTCAGCAACACCAAAGAACATCAGCCCGATACCCATACCCGCAGAAAATAACATGGCAAACCAGGAAAAATAACTGAAATCGGGTTCAGCATGATCGGGGCCAAGCTTGATATTGCCGTATCTGGATAACCCCAGATAGGTCACTGAAAGTAAAATCAACGCAACGGCAAGGATATAAAACCAACTAGCATTAACAAACAAGTCTTGCTGCAAAGATTTAAACCACCTATCGGCAAGCTCTGGTTTCAAACCAGCAAATGCGACCAATGCAATGATCAAAAATGCCGAGAAGAAAAAGACTGGTGGGTTAATGTAAGTTTTCGTTTCTACCTGTCCAGTATTATCTTGACTCATACTCATCCTTCAAAAATTAGTGTCCGACACTATCTCCTATATCATTCAAAAAAATTTTGTCGAAATTTTAATAAAATTAAATAACCCCATCAGGAGTTACGCATCACGCAAACATTTTGTGTACATAATTCACTCAATTTTTACGTTCATGATCACCTTAACATAAAAATCAGACCAACTGTACTTATAGAGAGTTATACAAAAAATGGCATTAACAAATTAATAACATCAATAGCTAATAAGTTAAAAACAAAAAACATTAACCTCATTTTTCGTGTAATTCATTAATAGTATTTAACTGATAGTGCAACGATTTCTCATTCAGGTTAATAACTAACATAAGGAAGTTAACATCATGTTAAACGCGTTAAACAGACCAAATGGGTTAAAAGGCAAGCGAGTTGTAGTTACAGGTGGTGGACGTGATTTTGGGCAGGCTATTTCTGTCTGGCTGGCACGGGAAGGTGCCCATGTTGATCTCTGTGTTCGCCAATTAAAAAATGCTGAAGCGACCTGTGAAATTATTCAGAATGAAGGAGGAGTCGCAAGAAGCTATCAGTGCGATATCAGTGATGCACAATCAGTACGCGATTTTGCCGATCAGTTACTACAGGACAGTAAGCCCATCGATATATTGATATTAAGTGCTGCGCAATGGCTGGAGGGTGAGCTGAGTGAGAATAATAGTGATGAAGATATTATCAGCACGATAAATTCTGGTGCGACAGGTTCCATGTTATTGACCAAAATGCTATTACCAAGCCTGCGACAGTCTCAGGGAGCTGATATTATTGCGATGGTATCAGTTTGTGGTATCCCAAACTTCACCCGCTCTGTCGCCCATCCGGCTTTTTTTGCAGCCAAACATGCTATGAGTGGTTTCTGCAACACGATTTCACACCAGTTAGGTAAAGATAATATTCGCGTTACAGGGATATACCCTCCCGACTTTGAACTTAATGGGTTTGATGAAGTTCTGGATGATCACACAACAATGGGTAAACAAATGTTGAATGGCCGTTCGGTATGGGAATCCATACGGTTTGTTCTGACCCAGCCCCGCAGTTGCCATGTCAGTGCAATTTATTTTCAGGGACCGACTTTTGAAGATATGAAACAGTTATAGTCGCTCAGAATAATTTATTATTCATATTCTTCTACGGTTGATGATAATTCATCAACCGTAACACATATTTCTCATTACTCTTTCTAATTCATTACTCGGATTGTAAATAAAAAATTCACCTTCCATTAAAATTTGGGCATTTCTTTGAGCACCTGCATACGCTATATTTTCACCATCAAGAATAATACTGAATTCAGATATTCCCGATAGATGTTCAATACGTACCGTAAGATTATCATCACTACCGTTTCGGGAATAATGGATATCACTGGCAATAGTTCCAGAAAAACAATTAGCAGCAGCTAAACAACAACCACCCGAAACAGCAACCGATGAATGAACATTTTTGGGAGTAAGATATCTGATGCTGATATCACCTCCATTTACAGGAGGAGCAATAATCGCTATTTTGGGCTGAGTTATAGATTTTTTTAAATCATCCTCATCCATTAATTTCCCATCATGTTTAATAATTCCCATTTTGCTCCCCATCCCTGATCTTATTGCCAAAATTTTTTCTTGTAATAATGTATTATTTTCAATTTCCTTGACACTTTCATAACCAGTGATCCCTAAATCTTTTGCATTGATAACGATCATGGGTACAACAACATCGATACAAGTAAGAGGAATATTATTAAATATATCAATTAAATTCCCTGTAGGGAAAATCGATGATGTTTTTGAACAGGCTGGAAACTCAAATAAAACATGAACTTCCGGGAAATCCCCAATAACACCGGGGATAGATGTTAATTGATATTCAGGAGACACATTAGCCATTGAACATAAAATATTTTTACGCGTATTAGTGTTATAAATATTTAGCCTGCCATCAGGCATTAGCAATTTCTCTTCAGGTAAACCTCTTATCACCAATGGTATTGATGAAGTCATATTTCCACAATTAACTTCCCATGATACCGTATTGCTATCTTTTTCAAGCTGGGCAAACGTACTAATAACTTTTTTAGATTTACCATCTATATCAATGATAAATACTTTGTTGCTGGTAATCACTCTTCGGCCTAATCCATGTGATTGGGTATTGTCTTTAACGGTACCTAGCAAAGGAACACCCATTATGTGCCTAAGAATCTCTTCCTTTAATTCTATTTTTTCTGGCAAATATTTCTGTAATACAACCACACCTGTAGAAGTCCCGCCTCTGACATAATAGAGTGGAATTTTAATTGGAATAGATCGTTTTTTCATAAAGCTATCACTATCAATAAATTGAAACCATGGCCTGAAAATCATAAAAACGTGGGATTGCAATAAAATTGCATGACATCATTTTCAATTTAATTAATTATTTAAACCTTGAATGATGAAAAAATAGCAAAGCCATCAATAAATTGAAAATCATATTGCATTAACAATAAACAAAACCTCAATGAAACAACATGCAATAAATATAAATGCATATAACACCAGATAACAATTTAATATTTAGTGAGTTAAGCACATGGCTAAAAAACACATCTTATAAAAAAAACACCATTGATGAAATTAACGACTTTCACAGTAAATATTTCAATAAAATCAAAACCATTTAAAAACATCGAATTTATTGTTGTATGATTATTGAAAAACATGATATACAGCTCAATGTATCTTGAGTGATAGAATATAGGAATAACAAACTCCCCAACCAAAGTTTGATTTTTAAAATAAGAAGAATATGCATCTCACTATTAAACAATAAGATTTATTGTCTCTTATTAAAATTAGGAGTAGTCATGAAGGATAAAGAACCTGACCAACTACGTCGCCTATTAGTAAAAGCCCCGCTGCTGGTTCCCTTATTCACAACACTTCCCGCCTCTGCAAAAGAAAGACTGGTGTCATATTTCATCGGAGATAAATCCCCCGATGCGATACCAACAGTCGGAAAAACGCTATTGCTGAAAAACGCGGACATGGTTGTGACTATGGATAAAGACAGGCGTGAAATTAAAAGAGGCTGCGTCTTTATTAAGGGAAATAACATTATTGCTGTCGGGATGGAAAGCGAAGTACCACAGACAGCCGATAGAGTTATCGATCTCAAAGGGTATATCGTTATTCCGGGCCTGATTAATACTCACCATCATATGTACCAGAGCCTGACCCGCGTCGTGCCATCGGCACAGGACGGCGAGCTGTTTACCTGGTTGACCGCACTGTATCCGATCTGGGAAAAACTGACTCCGGAGATGATGAAAGTGGCAACCAAAACGGCGATGGCTGAATTGATGCTTTCTGGCTGTACCACTTCCAGCGATCACCAGTATATCTACTCGAACGGCATCAAGCTTGATCACAGTATTGAAGCAGCACAAGAAATGGGAATGCGTTTTCACGCTTGCCGCGGTAGCATGAGTATGGGTAAAAAACAGGGTGGTCTGCCACCAGACTCCCTTGTTGAGAATGAGAAATTTATCCTGAAAGACACCCAGCGTGTGATTGAGCAGTTCCATGACGCAAAGCGCGGTGCGATGATCCGCATCGTAGTTGCACCTTGCGCTCCGTTTGCAGTAAGTGAAGTATTAATGCGTGAATCAGCAAAACTTGCCCGGGCGCACGGCGTTTCACTGCATACCCACTTGGCAGAAAACATCAGTGATATCGATTACAGCAAAAAAAACTTCAACAAAACCCCGGCTCAGTATGTGGAAGATCTTGAGTGGGTTGGTCACGATGTGTGGCACGCACATTGTGTGAAACTCGACGACTACGGCATAAAGCTGTTTGCCCGTACCGGCACCGGCGTAGCACACTGCCCTTGTTCCAACATGCGTCTGGGTTCCGGTATCGCACCAGTGCGGCATATGCTGGATGCCGGAATGCATGTGGGACTGGGAGTCGATGGCTCCGCCTCTAACGACAGTTCAGATATGATGGCAGAAGTGCGTCAGGCGCTGCTATTACAACGTGTAGGTTTCGGCCCGGAAGCACTAACTGCTCGTGAAGCGCTGGAAATCGCAACACTTGGGGGCGCAAAAAACCTCAACCGTGATGATATAGGCGCTCTGGCTCCGGGCATGATGGCAGATATTGCTGTGTTTAGCCTCAAAGGCATTGGCCTTGCAGGCGCACAGCACGATCCGGTCTCAGCGCTGGTGTTCTGTAATCCGGGTAAAGTAGCGTACAACATCATCAACGGCCGCATCGTAGTCGAAGACGGTAAAGTGACTACCGTGGACGTCCCTGTCATTATTGAACAGCATAATCGCCTTGCCTACCAACTGGTTGAGGGTTAAACCAAAAAAGTCATGTAAATACGTAATTTTTCGAGCTGTTAATAAAACTCTCTGCGGGGTATTGGTACGTTGATATTTCATCCATTGTTATATGAGATAATAAACTCCAAACCATATAAAGTAATAGGTATGCTGACAGTGACTGAATCAATAGAACAAGGATTTCCCACTCCACAGCGTTATTTTGCGGCCGCTGCTATTCTGATCGGCGTATTTATGGCATCTCTGGATAGTTCTATCATCAATATATCCCTACCTTCTATTTCTCGTTCATTAAAAATCGATCCGGCTTCTGCCATTTGGATAACTAATAGCTACCAAGTAGCCAGCGCAGCTACAATGCTGATTTGTGCTTCTCTAGGATCATTAATAGGAGAACGTCGTTTTTACACAATAGGTATGATCTTATTCACTCTATCCTCATTTGGATGTGGAGTATCACACACTTTTCCTATACTCATCTCTATGAGAATTATACAAGGCATTAGTTATGCAATAATGATTAGTGTTGGTTTGGGTTTATATCGTATTATATTTCCACCACATTCAATTGGAACTATATTTGGGTTTAATGCGTTAGCATTTGCTGTTGGTACAGCTACTGGCCCTTCATTAGGTGGAATGATCATCTCTTATTTATCATGGCAATGGCTATTCTACATAAATATTCCTTTAGGTATCCTAGCAATATTTTTTTCATTGAAGCATTTAGGATTTGATAAATCTAATAAAAAAGGCTTCGATTTTATCGGCTCTACAATATCTGCAATTGCTTTTGGTCTTCTTGTTATATCAGTTAATAATATAGGTAAGAGTAATAACCCTATCATTATATTGGGTATCATATCCTCATTAATTTTATTCGTAATATTTATTACTATACAAAAAAGATCAAAGAACCCACTACTACCACTTGATATATTCAAATCAAAAAAATATTCATTTGCAGTATTATCTTCAATGATAATGTTTATATCACAAGGCATGGCTTTAGTTGCTCTACCATTTGCCTTGCAACATACCTATTCATATAGTGCACTTGAATCTGCACTTATTTTCACACCATGGCCTGTGGCAGTAGCTATCTGTGCACCAATTGCAGGAAAGCTTTCCAACAGGTTTAATCCAACACAAATTTCAACAGCAGGAATTGCCTGCCTTTGCATCGGGTTGGCATTACTAGCTGGACTACCAGAGAATCTAACAATATTTGATTGTCTTTGGCGTATTGCAATATGTGGTATTGGGTATGGTCTTTTTTTGCCACCTAATAACAAGGAAATGTTTTCCAATGTAGAAAAGAAAAGAACGGTCACTGCATCAGGGGTTCTATCCACTGCACGTACTGCCGGACAATCTATTGGAGCAGCATTAGTTGCAATGATTATTGTACTTCTAAAAGAAACATCAGACAGTTTAGGTCAGCATTTTATAATCTATGTATTTGGAACAGCTTGCTTTATATCGGTATTATCTTGTTTAGCGAGTATTCTCAGAGTTCATAAATAGTGAATGACTATGATTACGCTGTCATATTTATGGGTATCTTGTTGTAAAAAGAGAATTTTGATAAAACATGCTATAAAACTTTTCGCCAAAATCACTGACGGATATTGTGATGAAGTTATCCAGATATAAAATCAAAAAGCATGACCAGAAAATTTATGATGCCTTAAAACGATTAGATAATCGTGCGGTCTTGGGATTTTTTGCTATTCCGGTGGTACTTGGCACTATTGGAGGGAAAGAATTAGCTAAACTTATTCTTATTATCTGGCCTGTTTATAGCTTCATATATATACGGATATTTCGTAAATTATCCGCTCAACTTCAGGAAAAAAGGATGCGTGAAATGACAAACTGGGGAAACAGGCATCCCTTTTATCAGATTTGCTGGATAATATTGTTAATTTTCTTACCCCTGACTCTTATCGGTTGCATTGGTTATCTTTTCGAACAAGCTGCTGCAACCCAATAAACTCAAAAGCCCCGGTCAATCATAACCGGGGCTTTATATCATTGCTTGAGAGTAAACCCTACATCACGCTTTTCGCCTGCTGGACGATCTCAATCAGTGGCTGTGGCCAGACACCGAGGAGCAGGACCAGTAACGCAGTGAGTAACACGACAATACCACCAGAAGTTCGGGCCCAGTTTCTTGGGGTATCACGGTTCAGTGCTTTTGGTGCTGGCAGGTATAAACTCACCATCACACGCAGGTAGAAGTAAAGGCCAATCGCACTTCCCAATACTACCGCGCCAGTCAACCACCACAGTCTGGCTTCAACACCTGTTGCGATAACATAGAATTTACCGATAAAACCAAATGTCAGCGGTATACCTGCCAGTGACAGCATCATAATAGTCATGACAGCGGATAAAATTGGCCTGTGCCAGAACAAACCACGGTAGGAGAACAGTGATTCCGCATCTGGGCCTCTGTATGGGCTGGACATCAGGCTGACCACGCCAAATGCGCCAATGCTGGCGAGCAGATAACCAGCCAGATAAACCCCGGCTGTTTCTTCTGCTAGTTTATGATCTTTAATGGCTATCAAGACCACCAGCAAATATCCCAGATGTGCAATGGATGAATAACCGAGCAGACGCTTGATATTACTCTGTGTCAGTGCCAGCAGGTTACCAAACAGGATTGAGGCTATTGCAATCACCGTGAGTACAATACGCAGAGTTTCACTGTCTGTGACAGGTGCCTGTACAAACAAGCGCATCACAACAGCAAAGATTGCCACTTTACTCGCCGTTGCCAGAAAGGTCGATACCGGTGCTGGCGCACCCTGATAAACATCCGGTGTCCAAAGCTGGAAAGGAACGAGGGAAAGTTTGAAGCCCAGCCCGACAATCATCATTCCCAGCCCTGCCAGAATCAGCGGCTCATGAAGTTTGCTGTCGCTCAGGCTTCTGCCCAGTGATGCGAAGGACAAATCGCCTGATTCAGCATACAGCAGAGCAATACCGAACAACAGGAACGAGGATGCCGCCGCAGACAACAGCATATATTTGATACTCGCTTCCAGTGAGCGTTTCTGACGGAATGCATAACCAATCAGACCAAACAGCGGCAGAGTGATTAACTCAATACCGATAAACAACGATGCCATGTGATTAGCTGCAGAGAGCAGAATACCGCCAACAGCTGCAATCAACACCAGCAGGTAAAACTCTTCTTTGTTATCGGGATAATTTTCCAGCCACGAATAGGCAAATGTCGTCGTCGCAAGGCTCGCAATCAGCACCAGTGCTGTATAGAACATGGCAAAGCGATCCACATGGAGCAACGGAGTGACATCCATCGGTTCCTGTTGCCCGACAAAATAGAGAGAAAGCAGTGCCAGATTCAGGCCAATTACCGTCAGGGTAACGTTGGTGAAATGATCGCGTCGCCATGCAATGGACAGCATCACAACCACCACCGTCAATCCGACGATTAATAGCGGCAACAGTGCGATCAATTGTTCAGAAGTTATTGTCATGGCAAATTACGGCCTTGTAGTTAAAAGTGAAGCTGAATACCAATTCTGGATGTTGCTCATTGCCGCTGCCGAAGTATCAAGAATCGGTTGTGGATAAACACCAAGAATAACCAGCAGGGCACCCAGCAGCAGCAAAATGGAAATTTCTCGTGCATCCATCCGTGGCAATGGTTCATCAGATTTTGGCGTACCATAGTGAGCTTTCTGCATCAGGTACAGAGCATATACGGAGGCGAAAACCAGACCAAAGACAGATACCGTAGTAATCAGGGTAAATTTACCGAAACTGCCGAACAGGATCATAAACTCACCCACAAAGTTACCGGTGCCCGGCATACCTAATGTCGCTACCGCAAAGAACAGAGATATGGCCGGCAACAGCTGAATTCGTCCCCATAGGCCACCCATCTGACGCAAATCACGGGTATGCAGGCGTTCATAGAGCTGACCACATAGAATAAACAGCCCGGCCGCTGACAAGCCGTGGGCAATCATCTGGATAACGGCACCCTGATAAGCCAGTTGGCTGCCGGTATAGATAGCTATCAAAACGAAGCCCATATGCGAAACACTGGTGTAAGCAATCAGACGTTTGATATCGGTCTGGCTGAAAGCCATCCATGCACCGTAGAAGATACCAATGACACCCAGCCACATCGCGATTGGTGCAAATTCCGCAGAAGCCTGAGGAAACAGAGGCAAACCAAAACGCAACAAGCCATATGCCGCTGTTTTCAACAAAATCCCCGCGAGGTCAACAGAACCTGCCGTTGGTGCCTGACTGTGAGCGTCCGGCAACCAACCATGCAAAGGTACAACAGGCATTTTCACAGCGAACGCGATGAAGAATCCCAGCATCAGCAGATACTGAACAGTATGTGACATCGGGGTATCCAGCAGTTTTTCATAGCTGAATGACCACTCACCGGTTGCATCGTGGTAAATGAATGCCAGTGCCAGAATTGAAATCAGCATCACCAGACCGCTGGCCTGAGTATAAATGAAGAATTTCGTCGCTGCCGTAATACGGGTTTTGCCCTGTGATCCTCTGTGACCCCAAAGTGCAATCAGGAAGTACATCGGAACCAGCATCACTTCCCAGAAGAAGAAGAACAGGAACAGGTCAATGGCAAGGAAGACTCCCATCACGCCACCGAGGATCCACAGCAGGTTCAGATGGAAGAAACCCTGATACGGCTGGTTTTCGTTCCACGAACAGAGAATCGCCATTAAACCCAGCAGCGCAGTCAGGACTACCATCAAGAGTGACAGACCATCCAAAGCCAAATGAATGGAGATGCCAAAGCGCGGTATCCACGGCATCAGAAATTCTGATTGCCACTGTGGAATGCCTTGTGGGTTGGTCAGCGTATAGCCTCCCTGCATCCAGAGGTACAGAGAAAGCAGCAGAGTCAGCCCCATCGCAAGAGACGCTATCCAACGCGGCACACGGGTGCCGAAGCGCTCTGCCTGCCAACACAGCAGGCCTCCGATGAAGGGCAGAAGAATTAGCCAAGGTAGTAGCATGGCGCAATGTGTCCCTTAATTAAACCAAAAGCAGCAGAGCTAAAACCAGCACTGCACCCAACCCTATAGAGGTAGCGTACCAACGAACCTGTCCGTTCTCACTCAAACCAAGTCCCTTATTGCCCCAGCGTGACAATATTGCAGGGATATTCATCAGTGAGTTCAGAGGATCATTCCGTAACAGTTGTGTAATACCTTTGAATGGTTTCACAAATACCCAGTCATACAGAGCATCAAAACCCCAGGCATGGAACCACCATGTTGAGAAGAAACGCCCCGGAGCACTGTTGGCAATTGCATTGACCAAACTACGTTTACCAAGGTACAACGCGGCAGCCAGCAAAATACCCAGCACAGCAACCACACCGGAAACAATCTCCAGCGTCATCTTGCCATCATGCCCTTGCGCACCATTACCCGGCAGAACACCTGTCAGCGGTTGTTCAATCAAAGCACCAACAAATGTGGACAGTACCAGCAGCACTGACAACGGCAGCGTATGGGTAATACCTTTAACTGAATGCGCTTTGGTATTTTCTTTCCCGTGGAACACAATGAAGATCATGCGGAAGGTATACAGAGAGGTCATCAATGCACCTATCAGACCTGCCAGCATCAGGTTCATATGACCATTTGCCAGCGCGCCCCACAGGATTTCGTCTTTACTGTAAAAGCCTGCTGTCAGCAACGGCAGGGCAGACAAGGCCGAACCACCCACCAGGAAGCAGAGATAAACAAACGGAATACGTTTGCTCAGGCCACCCATTTTGAAGATGTTCTGCTCATGATGACAGGCAAGAATGACCGAACCGGAAGCAAGGAACAGCAGAGCCTTGAAGAAGGCATGAGTCATCAGATGGAAAATCGCCGCATCCCATGCCTGTACGCCCAACGCCAGAAACATGTAACCAATCTGGCTCATGGTGGAATAAGCAAGTACACGCTTGATGTCCGTCTGTACCAGTGCCGCAAACCCCGCCAGCAACAGGGTAACAGCACCAATAATACCCACCAGATGCAGAATATCTGGCGCCATCAGGAACAGAGAGTGGCTGCGGGCGATCAGATAGACACCGGCTGTTACCATCGTTGCTGCGTGGATCAGAGCAGAAACCGGTGTCGGGCCAGCCATCGCATCTGCCAGCCATGTCTGTAATGGCAACTGAGCAGATTTACCTACTGCACCACCCAGAATCATCAGGGTTGCCCATGTGATTGCTGTAGAACCGGCTTCAATATGCTGCGGTGCCAGTACCGCCAGTTCGCGGAAGCTCAGCGTACCCAGTTGGTCGTAGAGGATAAACATACCGATGGCAAGGAATACGTCACCCACACGGGTTACGATAAAGGCTTTCATTGCCGCTGCACCGTTGGCTGGCGTTTTGTAATAAAAGCCAATCAGAAGGTAACTGCACAGCCCTACCCCTTCCCAACCGAGGTACATCAGCAGCATGTTATCTGCCAGAACCAGAACCACCATACTGGCGATAAACAGGTTGGTATAAGCGAAGAAACGGGAATAACCTTCTTCACCACGCATATACCATGAAGCATAAGTGTGGATCAGAAAACCGACACCGGTGACTACACTCAGCATGGTTAATGACAGGCCATCCAATACCAGATTGACCGGAATACTGAAGCTGTCTACGCTCATCCAGTTCCACAATGTCTGGCTATAGACAAACCCACCAGCTTCATTCTGAGTATGGAAATCCATCCCGACCCAAAGAGTAACCAATGCGGCCAGCCCGACAGAACCGATTCCAACGGTCGCTGACAGATTTTCAGACCAGCGGCCGCGGGAGAATGCCAGCAGCAAAAATCCCAGCAGTGGCAACAGAATTGTTAAATAGAGTAAGTTCATCCGCGCATCTCACTGACTATATCAATATTCAGGTTCTGGCGACGACGGTACAGCTGTAGTAACAGAGCCAGACCGATACTCGCCTCGGCAGCTGCCAGTGTAATGGCCAGAATGTACATCACCTGACCATCAGGCTGGAGCCAATAGCTACCGGCAACAATAAATGCCAGCGCTGAAGCATTGATCATGATTTCCAGCCCGATCAGCATAAATAGCAGATTACGACGGATAATCAGGCAAGTGAAACCCAATGCAAACAGAATAGCCGCCAGAATCAGACCATGTTCCAAAGGTATCATTATTGGTCCTCCACACGATTGCTGAGTACTTCACCCTGACGACTTTCACGACCAACGTGGTAAGCCACCACCAGCCCAGCCAGTAATAACAGGGATGCCAGCTCTACTGCCAGTACGTAAGGACCGAACAGACTGATACCCACTTCTTTGGCACTGACCACTTCGCCACTGATTGCAGCTTCAGGCAGGCTGTGAATAGCAAAGATCAGGATAACCAGTAAAATGGACGAAAGGATTACAGGCCCAATCCAGGCTCTCGGCTTCAGCCATTGTCTTTCCTGATCAGCGACTGATTTACCAAGGTTCAGCATCATCACAACAAAGACGAACAACACCATGATCGCCCCGGCATAAACGATGATTTCCAGCGCACCGGCAAAATAAGCGCCCAGAGAAAAGAACACGACTGAAAGCGCCAGCAGGGAAATAATCAGGTACAGCAACGCATGTACGGGATTGGTGTGCGTTATTACCCTGAGTGTTGCCAGAATGGCAATCAACCCTGCGATATAAAATGCAAATTCCATGAATATCGCTCCTTATGGCAACAGGCTTTTAACGTCGATAGGTTTGGCTTCATTGTCGGCTTCACCTTTGTCTTTGCCATCAATCGCCATACCTGATTTACGATAAAAGTTATAGTCAGGGTATTTACCCGGCCCGGAAATCAGCAGGTCTTCTTTTTCATACACCAAATCCTGACGGTTGAATTCACCCAGTTCAAAATCCGGTGTCAGCTGGATCGCCGTAGTCGGGCAAGCTTCTTCACACAGTCCGCAGAAAATGCAGCGTGAGAAGTTGACACGGAAAAACTCCGGATACCAGCGACCGTCTTTATGTTCGGCTTTTTGCAGGGAGATACACCCCACCGGACAGACGGCTGCACACAGGTTACAGGCAACACAACGCTCTTCACCGTCAGGGTCACGCGTCAGAACGATGCGCCCACGGTAACGGGGTGGCAAATAAACCGGTTCTTCCGGATACATTTTTGTTTCGCGTTTATGGAAGGCATGAAGCCCTATCATCCAAATACTGCGTACCTGGGTGGCGAAACCAACCAATAACTCTTTTAATGTCATGGTTTAATCACCCCTTTATTGAGCGTTGTACAAAATCACTGCGGCAGTCGCCAGCAGGTTGAGTAAAGTTAACGGCAAGCAAATTTTCCAGCCGAATGACATCACCTGGTCATAACGCGGACGCGGTAACGCAGCACGGATCAGAATGAACATCATCATGAAAAATGCTGTTTTCAGCGCAAACCAGACGAATGGAGGCAGGAAAGGCCCATGCCAGCCACCAAAGAAGAGTGTGACGATTAAAGCGGATACCGTCACAATACCGATATATTCACCCACAAAGAACATACCGAATTTCATGCCGGAATATTCAATATGATAACCATCTGCCAGCTCCTGCTCTGCTTCCGGCTGGTCAAAGGGGTGGCGGTGACATACTGCAACTGCCGCGATGGCGAACGTCAGAAAGCCAAAGAACTGCGGGATAATATTCCACAGATGCTGCTGGGAGTTCACAATCTCCACCATGTTGAAAGAGCCGGCCTGAGCGACGACTCCCATCATGGACAGACCAATGAAAACTTCATAACTCAGTGTCTGTGCTGATGCCCTCATTGCGCCTAACAGCGAATATTTGTTATTACTCGACCATCCGGCGAACAACACCGCATAAACAGCCAGACCCGCCATCATCATGAAAAACAGGATACCGATGTTCAGATCTGCCGCCATCCATGTCGGGCTGACCGGTACAATGGCAAACGCCAGTAACAGAGAGCAGAAACCAACGATAGGAGCCAGAGTAAAGATCATCCGGTCTGAGAAGCGTGGTGCCCAGTCTTCTTTGAAGAACATTTTGATCATGTCAGCAACAAGCTGTAATGAGCCGCCCCACCCTACACGGTTTGGCCCATAGCGATTCTGGAACAGCCCAAGAAGACGGCGTTCGCCGAAACTCATGAACGCTCCGCAGACAACCACAACCAGCAGAATGACAATCGCTTTAAGGACAGAAATCAAAATTTCAGTCAATTCGGGAGTAAGCCAGTTCATTATGCAACCTCCCGTAAGTTATTGACTGCTCTGCCTGCCAGAACCGGAGGAATACCCGGCATTCCCAATGGCAGGCCAATCTGACCCTGAGCAAGATTGCTGCTCAGGCGCACCGCTAAGCGCAATTGCTGCCCCGAACAATCAAATTCCATCATGGAACCTTCTTTCACATTAAGATGTTCAGCATCCTGACGGCTCATCATTACATACGGCTCAGGCATACGCTCCTGAATGACATCTGCCCGCTGAGATAACTCCTCACTACCAAACAGATGGAAATAAGGTGCGATGTACCATTCATTTTTCTGCGCGCTAAAGGCTGCCGGAATGCTGTCAAAGTAGTTCAGACCACCATCCACGGTCTCAATCAGGCGTACACCGGGATCGCCGAAACGCAGCTTACCGCCCACTTCTGCCTGGAATTTATTCCATGCCTGTGGTGAGTTCCAGCCCGGCGCCCACGCAAACGGGATTTGCTGACGATCCGCAAACGGGCTGTTATTCCCTTCCATTGAGAAGGCAAACGCCGTATCAATATCTTGCGGCTGGCGCTGTTCATGAACACTGACATTGGCAAGCATGGCTGTACGGCCACTGTAACGATGAGGTGAACGGGCCAGTTTTTGACCACGGATACGGAATGTGGCATCCGGTGCAGCATTGACGATGCCCTTGAATTGCGGTATTTCTTTGACACAAGCTTCAATCACATGGTCAAGCTGAGTCCAGTCCGTCTGACGCTGTGTATAGGTTGTATGCAGAGAGTGCATCCAGCGCCAGCTTTCCAGCATGACAACAGATTTGTCATAGAATGCAGGCTCATATACCTGGAAGTACCGCTGTGCACGGCCTTCCTGATTCACCAGCGTGCCATCGCTTTCTGCAAAACTGGAAGCAGAGAGGATCAGATGGGCTTTATCCATAATAGCGGTATGCTGATGATCAACAACAATCAGGTTTTTCAGGCTATCCAGTGCACTGTCAATCTTATCGGCAGGAGCATGACGGTAGAGATCGTTTTCCATCACGATAGCCGTGTCTGAATCGCCTTTAGCAATACGCTGTAAAGCAACATCCAGCGACTGCGCCTCCATCATCGCCAGACCAAGGCTATTCGCATAGGCGGCTACATAGGAAAGGCCGACATTGGCTCCGCTGTCTTTCAGTGCCCATGCGATATTAGCGGCAGCCTGAATCAGGGTATCACTGCCTGCATTACTGCCACTGATAATCAGTGGTTTTTTCGCTCCACGCAGTGCCTGAGCAACGATTTCTACTTTCGCTTTCAGTTCATCCGGCAGGTCATTGACAGCAGGGGCAATGCTATTCAGGGCATGTGCCACGGCAAAGCCGAACCGGGCCTGATCATCAACGGGTGCACGATAATTCCATGCTGCGATATCATCCAGACGGGTATCATCAACGCTGGTCAGGAACAGCGGGTATTTGGCATGTTGACCAATATTCATCACTGCCGCAATTTGCCAGTCCGCTACTTTTTGAGCTGCGGCCATTTCACGGGCTTTACCCTTAACCGCCTGACGTACCGACAGCGCCATTCGGGCACCTGTCTGTGTCAAATCTTCACCCAACACTAACACAGCGTCGTAATCTTCGATCTCCCGCAGAGATGGCGTATAAACTCCACCCTGTTGCAGAATTTCCAGCATCATGTCGAGACGGTGCTGCTCTTCTGCTGAAATGCCGCTATAGAAATTCTCTGCACCCACTAACTCACGCAGTGCAAAGTTACTTTCGATGCTGGCGCGCGGCGAGCCGATACCAATCGCGTTTTTCGCCTGACGCAGAATATCTGCCCCACCCTGCATCACCTGCTCGGCATTCAGTGAAATCCACTGATCACCACGAAGCTGTTGTGGCTGGCGAGGGCGATCACCACGATTGACATAGCCATAACCAAAGCGACCACGGTCACACATGAAATAGTGGTTAACCGTGCCATTATAGCGGTTTTCAATGCGGCGTAATTCTCCGTAACGTTCTCCGGGACTGGTGTTACAGCCGATACTGCACTGCTGGCAGATGCTCGGCGCGAACTGCATATCCCATTTACGGTTATAACGCTCAGAGTGCGTTTTATCGGTAAATACCCCTGTCGGGCAAACTTCGACTAAGTTACCGGAAAATTCACTTTCCAGTGTGCCATCTTCAGGGCGGCCAAAGTAGATATTGTCATGTGCACCATAAACACCTAAATCCGTGCCATCCGCATAATCTTTGTAGTAGCGGACACAACGGTAACAGGCGATACAGCGGTTCATTTCATGAGCAATAAATGGCCCCAGTTCCTGATTCTTGTGTGTGCGTTTGGTAAAACGGTATTTACGGAATGAATGCCCCGTCATCACCGTCATATCCTGCAAATGGCAGTTACCACCTTCTTCACAGACAGGACAGTCATGAGGATGGTTAGTCATCAGCCATTCCACCACACTTGCGCGGAACTGTTTTGCTTCTTCATCATTAATGGAGATATACGTACCATCTGAGGCCGGCGTCATACAGGACATCACCAGACGACCACGTGTATCTTCCGCGTTCTGATATTGCTTAACCGCACACTGGCGGCAAGCGCCAACGCTTCCCAGCGCCGGATGCCAGCAAAAATAAGGGATATCAAGCCCCAGCGAGAGGCAGGCTTGTAACAGGTTATCAGCCCCGTTTACATCATAATTTTTGCCGTCTACATGTATCGTAGCCATAGTCAGCATGCTTCCCAATGGCCTGCCGTGGCAGGCGTTAATCAAAAATTCTTCTCTACCAACGCTGCTTAAGCAGGTTTGGCTGGATGCCTGCAATCAGGCTGGTATTCCCGTAATCTCTGGTGACAATCCCCGCCTCAAATTCTTCGCGGAAGTACTTGATTGCACTTTGCAAAGGTTCTACGGCACCGGGAGCATGAGCACAGAAAGTTTTGCCGGGGCCGAGGAAGCGACAGAGTTGCTCCAGTGTTTCGATATCACCGGGCTGGCCTTTCCCTTCTTCAATGGCACGGAGAATTTTGACACTCCAGGGCAGACCATCACGGCATGGCGTACACCAGCCACAGGATTCACGGGCGAAAAATTCTTCAAGATTACGGGTCAGGGAAACCATATTGATCTCATGATCAACTGCCATTGCCAGCGCGGTGCCTAAACGACTTCCGGCTTTGGCGATGTGTTCGAAATCCATCGGCAGATCAAGATGTTCTTCGGTCAGAAAGTCGGTTCCTGCTCCCCCCGGCTGCCAGGCTTTAAATTTAAGCCCGTCACGCATACCACCAGCATAATCTTCGAGAATTTCGCGGGCAGTGGTGCCAAATGGCAGTTCCCATAAGCCCGGGTTTTTGACCCGGCCGGAGAACCCCATCAGTTTAGTGCCGGCATCTTTACTTTTGCCTTCACTTAAACCGATGTACCACTCTTTACCGTGTTCAAGAATAGCCGGAACATTACACAGGGTTTCTACGTTATTGACGCAGGTTGGTTTTCCCCAGACACCTGCTGTTGCCGGGAATGGTGGCTTGGAACGAGGGTTGGCACGACGCCCTTCAAGAGAGTTAATCAGTGCTGTTTCTTCACCACAGATATAACGTCCCGCGCCGGTATGCACAAACAGCTCAAAATCAAAACCACTGCCCAGAATATTTTTGCCAAGTAACCCTGCTGCTTTCGCTTCTTCAATGGCTTTACGCAGATGAACAGCAGCTTCAACATATTCACCGCGCAGGAAGATATAACCGCGATATGCTTTCAGCGCGAAAGCACTTATCAGCATTCCTTCCACCAGCAAATGCGGTAATTGCTCCATCAGAAGACGGTCTTTATAAGTTCCCGGCTCCATTTCATCGGCATTACACAACAGATAGCGAATGTTCATGCTTTCATCTTTCGGCATCAGGCTCCACTTCAACCCCGTGGAAAAGCCCGCGCCACCGCGCCCTTTCAGGCCAGCATCTTTCACCAGTGTGGTAATTTCATCAGGAGCCATGCCCTTCAGTGCTCTTTCGGCTCCCTTGTAACCATTTTTGCTACGGTATTCATCCAGCCAGACAGGTTGTTGATCATCACGCAACCGCCATGTCAGGGGATGAGCTTCCGCTGTGCGGATAATTTCTTTCACTCCTGAATGCGTTGTCATTGATACTGCTCCAGCAATTTTTCAATTTCTTCGGGTTTCACATAACTATGAGTGTCATCGTCAATCATCATGGTCGGCCCCTTGTCACAGTTACCCAGACAGCAGGTTGGCAATAATGTGAAACGGCCATCTGTCGTGGTTTGCCCCGGCCGGATGCTCAGGTGTTTTTCAATTGCCGCCTGAACCCCCTGAAAACCCGTAATGTGACAAACAACACTGTCACAGTAACGAATGATATGGCGGCCTACCGGCTGACGATAAATCTGGCTGTAGAATGTCGCCACGCCTTCCACATCACTGGCGGGAATACCTAATACTTGTGCAATGGCCGAAATTGCACCATCCGGCACCCAGCCACGCTGTTTCTGTACAATTTTCAGTGCTTCGATTGACGCTGCACGCGGATCTTCGTAGTGGTGTTTTTCCTGCTCGATAGCATCACGTTCCCCGGCACTCAGTACAAACTCATCCGGTATCTGAGTGTCTGTCACGTTGACCACATCAAGGCGTGCCTGCTTGTTTGCGTTAAATTCACTTTGCATCGTTAGCGATCCACATCAGACATAACAAAATCGATACTACCCAGATAAACGATCAGGTCAGAAACCAGACTGCCGCGTATCACCGAAGGGATCTGTTGTAAATGTGCGAAACTCGGTGTGCGGATACGGGTACGGTAACTCATGGTGCTACCATCACTGGTCAGGTAGTAGCTGTTGATACCCTTAGTCGCCTCAATCATCTGGAATGATTCATTGGCTGGCATGACCGGCCCCCATGACACTTGCAGGAAGTGGTTAATCATGGTTTCGATATGTTGCAGGGTGCGCTCTCTTGGCGGCGGCGTGGTCAGTGGATGATCAGCCTTGAACGGGCCTTCCGGCATATGTTTCAGACACTGCTCAAGGATGCGCATACTCTGACGGATCTCTTCCACTTTCAGCATCACGCGGTCATAACAATCGCCGTTGTAACCAACCGGTACTTCAAAGTCGAAATTTTCATAACCGGAATAAGGACGACATTTGCGCACATCAAACTCAATACCGGTTGCACGCAGACCCGCGCCTGTCACGCCCCAGTCCAGTGCCTGCTTCGCATTGTAGGCAGCGACACCGACAGAACGCCCTTTCAGGACACTGTTTTTCAGCGCCGCCTTGACATAGGAATTCAAACGTTTCGGCAACCAGTTCAGCAAGTCACGCAGCAGTTTATCCCAGCCTCGTGGCAGGTCATGAGCAACACCACCGATACGGAACCAGGCCGGATGCATACGGAAGCCAGTAATGGCTTCAACAACATCGTAAACCTTCTGGCGGTCGGTAAAGGCGAAGAACACGGGGGTCATCGCACCAACGTCCTGAATAAAGGTACTGATATAAAGCAGATGGCTGTTGATGCGGAACAGTTCAGACAGCATGACGCGGATAGCTTTCACACGCTCAGGCACCTCAATACCCGCCAGTTTTTCAACCGCAAGTACATAAGGCATTTCGTTAACGCATCCCCCCAGATATTCAATCCGGTCGGTATAAGGGATGTAACTGTGCCATGACTGACGCTCACCCATTTTTTCCGCACCGCGGTGGTGATAGCCGATGTCAGGAACACAATCAACGATCTCTTCACCATCAAGCTGAAGAATGATGCGGAATGCACCATGCGCTGACGGGTGGTTTGGCCCGAGGTTAAGGAACATGAAGTCCTCATTTTCGGTTCCACGCTTCATGCCCCACTCTTCTGGTTTGAAAGTCAGGGCTTCCATTTCCAGATCTTCTTTCTGTTTGGTCAGCATGAAAGGATCGAATTCCGTAGCACGAGCTGAATACTCTTTACGCAACGGATGACCTTCCCAAGTGGGTGGCATCAGAATACGACGTAAATTCGGATGACCATTAAATGTAATGCCGAACATTTCCCACGTTTCACGTTCGTACCAATTGGCATTCGGGAAAATTGACGTGATAGTCGGGATATTCAGGTCTTTCTCATCAAGTGCAACTTTTAACATAATGTCACGGTTACGCTCGATGGAAAGCAGGTGATAAAACACCGAAAAATCTGCCGCCGGCAGACCTTCCCGGTGAGAACGCTGACGCTCATCAACGCCATGCAAATCAAACAGCATGACATAAGGTTTGGGCAACTTTCTCAGGAACGTGATTACTTCCGTTAACCGTTCCCGCTTAATCCAGACAACCGGCATACCAGTGCGGGTAGGCTGGACAGTAAACGCATCAGGGCCAAATTGGCGATTAAGCTCACTTACGACCGGATCATCAATGTGATCTCTGGTTTCCCAAGCAGGCCGTACGCTTTCTTGCGCTATCTGATCTGTCATCATTCTTCACCACAACGCTTGATCAGGGTTTAATGTGATCGCAACATAATCTTGAGTTACGACATTGCTCTGGTTATTTTTATGGCTAAAAAGCCTTAAAATAGCGGCTAAAAGCCTTAAATTTCATCTGGGGTACGCAGGTTTTTCACTGCGATACGTTCACCACGCTTCCGTTCTCTTTCTGATTGCATATTTGCGCGGTAAACCCCCTGATCACCAACGACCCATGACAGCGGGCGGCGCTCTTTGCCAATAGACTCCTGCAATAACAGCAGTGCCTGCATATAGGCTTCAGGGCGCGGTGGACAGCCGGGAATGTAAACATCGACGGGAATAAACTTATCAACTCCCTGCACTACAGAATAAATGTCGTACATTCCGCCTGAGTTTGCACAGGCTCCCATCGAAATAACCCACTTAGGCTCCAGCATCTGGTCATATAAACGCTGGATCACAGGTGCCATCTTGACAAAGCATGTACCTGAGATAACCATGAAATCAGCCTGACGGGGAGATGCCCGCAGTACTTCAGCGCCGAAACGGGCAACGTCATGAACTGCGGTAAAAGAAGTCACCATTTCTACATAACAACAGGAAAGGCCAAAGTTATAAGGCCACAGGGAATTTTTTCTTCCCCAGTTCACCATGTCATGCAGAGCATGTTCTAATTTACCCATATAGACACTACGGTGGACGTGCTGCTCCAGAGGATCGCTGACAAGCTCCTGCTTTTGCAGGGGGTAACGGTCATTCTCACCGTTCGGATCTATGCGGGTGAGCGTATAATCCATCTTTATGCCTCGCTATTACTGCATTTGACTGTTGTTGGTATTAACATTGGTGGTACTGACATCAGCGGTATGAACATCAGCACTGGAATGACTAACCTGACGTCTTGAACGTGCGGGTGTCCAGTTCAGTGCTCCGATGCGAGCCAGATAAACCAGGCCTGCTAATAAGACCAAAATGAAAATACTTGCTTCGGCAAAGCCCAGCCAGCCACTCTCTTTGATAGAGACTGACCACGCGTATAAGTAAAGGGCTTCAACATCGAAGATGACAAAAAACATGGCAACCAGATAAAATTTCGCCGACAGACGTAGACGGGCACTGCCGACAGAATCGATACCCGATTCATAAGGGACGTGTTTTGCTCTGGCTTTTGCTCTGCCCCCAAGAAAGTACGCTCCCAGTAACATGAACGCAGCCAATCCAAGAGCACCTATCAAGAAAATCGCAAATGCCCAGTTATGGGCCAAAACTCCAGTAGATGTAGACATACTCGTTGCTTACTCATCAAAAGTGGTGTCAAGGTGTCTGCTCTTTTAACCGGCAGTGTTGCACCACATCGATTCATGGGAAGGGATAACAACCAAATCTGAAACAGTACTAATCAATCTCTTGAAAGGCATGGATCATTTTGGTTTTTATTCCTCTCAACAATTTTGTCAGTTACGACAAATATGCTTACTAATTTATTTTACAAAGCACAAACTTTTGATTAACGAATTGTGCTGGTGTATCGCTAAAACGTGTCAGTAGGACAAAAAACTAACAACACACTATAACTAGTCTAACCGATAACTCGACTTTACTACACTATTATCTCAGGAAAAACCTGTCTTTCCACTGTACAGGGGGGGATATTTTTATGATCAAGTGCACAGTTTCATTGAAAAACATTCAACAACAGAACAATTTTCATTCAACCATTAATGGACTGTTTCTAAAAGAAACAATTTGAGTTTAATTACACGACTATTTCTGAAAATAGATCTATTTTATCAGTTTAAAAAATGAAAGTTGTTAACAAATAAACATTACATTAACTAAAATTAGAAAGGATAATAAAATTAATAAGGGATATTTCTGACAGTAAATATCAGCAATTAGAATGGAAACAGGAAAAGGTTATTAATATATATTTAGAAACAGGCTAATATTTCCACAAATAAAATGGAAATATTAGCCTATAAAACACACGTAATATTACTCGTTTATATTTTCGACTGAGGATTCTTCAATGGATTCAAGAGAGTCATCAGATTCATCAATATCATCTGTTTCATCTGATTCAATGGATGTCACGGTATAAGGTGTTTTCTTATTTTCTATAGCATCAAAAACTGTCAGAACTGATTCATTTTGTTCATTACTGTTTCGATACAAGAAGAACTGTATTTCAGGCAAACGCGGCAGCCCTTCACTCTCACCCAAAATTCTTAAGTCAGCATTCTGCATTTCCAAAGGACGGGCAGTAATACCAACCTCTGCATTAACAGCAGAGCGAACAGCGGATAAGGATGCAGCTTCATAGGCAATACGCCACGGAATACCACTCATATCAAGAGTATCAAGTGCGATTTGACGGAAAGTGTTCGTTTCGTCCATCACAACCAGAGGAACCGGCTCATTCACCTGTAACTGGAAGTCAGGCGCACAGTGCCACAATACCGGTGAAGAACGAAGTACAGTACTAGGATGATGATTAATTTTTGCTGTGGTTAATGCTAAATCAATTTCATGGTTATCCAGCATACTTTCAATAAATTGACTACGTTTAATACGTACATCAACAGCAATACGCGGATAGACAGAAGCAATACGGTTTAACAGGAAAGGAAGCAGAGTATCGACTGTATCGTCAGACGCTCCAATTCTGAGTTCACCGTCTGCATCATTATATGTCAATGATGCGGTAGCATCGTCATTAGCACGCAGGATTTGGCGTGCATAACCAAGAAGTTGAAGCCCATGCTCGGTAAGGAGCTTATTACGTCCGTGGCGAGCAAATAATTCTCTGCCCACTAAATGTTCCAAACGTTGCATTTGCTGACTAACAGCCGATTGCGTTCTGCAAACTGCTGCTGCTGCTGCTGCAAAAGTATTTAAGTCAGCAACGGCAACGAAAGTCCTTAGCAGATCGAGATCGAGGTTTATTATCTGACGATTTGCATTTATCATTGTTTATTCATCACTTTTTTTTGATTTTAATTACTAACTAACCTGGTGTTTTTACTTCAGCAGTATCAAATAAAATAATACCAATTCTGACACTACTCTACTCTATTAAAGAGGGCAAAGGTTTACTGCATTTTTTTACTACTTATATCATCATGGGTTTTATTTTCTCCTTTCTTAACAAAATTTATGCAATCACTGAATTAATGGCTAGGTATAAAACCTATTTACCTTACATAACCACCAATTTCCAGTACAAATAGTCTTTTTCTGACTTGCTTCAAAGAATAACATAACTTCAATTCGCAAAACTTAACCAAAGCAAACAATATTAGTATTTTTAATGAATTAATGCTTTTATTGAAAAGTCATGAAAATGTTACAGGTAAAAATTCAAAAAGATTCTCGAAGTATCGAAGATAAAAACCTTAATTAATTTTATGTCGGCAAAGATAAATTATAAGAATACATTATACAAATTATCTTACTTTTATTGACAATTCAGCCTTCCTTTATGATTTAAACTAAAAATCAGCATCATTCCTTATCTTTTAACAGTTCGCCAACTAAAAACACCTCATTATATAGAATTAAGTTCCAACATAAACAAAACAATCGGAACTATAAACTAAATAAACTCATGTTTTTAGACAGCAGGCTTATCCATTAGACTTTAAAACAACCGTTTTAACCAAAGATATCATAGGCTCTTCAAAAGACTGACAGAGAGGAGTACATTGAACATTAGATTTTTTGTAAGCCGGATAAAATCCACTTTTGCCAAGAAAAAGGTTAAGGCATCCTATGTTTTCCATTAATAAATCCAGCAAATTAGATAATGTCTGCTATGACATTCGAGGTAACGCCCTTAAAGAAGCCAAACGGCTTGAAGAGGAAGGGAATAAAGTACTGAAATTAAACATTGGTAATCCGGCGCCATTTGGTTTCGAAGCACCTGATGAAATTTTAGTTGATGTTATCCGCAATCTGCCAACTGCCCAGGGCTATTCTGATTCGAAAGGCCTGTACTCAGCGCGTAAAGCGATCATGCAACATTATCAGGCGCGGAATATGCTGGATGTTACCGTTGAAGATATCTTTATCGGTAATGGTGTTTCTGAACTTATTGTTCAGTCTATGCAAGCCTTGCTAAATACCGGTGATGAAATGCTGGTTCCGGCCCCTGACTACCCGCTCTGGACTGCTGCCGTCTCTCTCTCCAGTGGTAAAACTGTCCATTATTTATGTGATGAGCAACAAGGCTGGTTCCCTGATTTAGATGACATCCGCCGTAAAATCACCCCTCGTACCCGTGGTATCGTCATCATTAACCCGAATAACCCGACTGGCGCGGTATATAGTAAAGAACTCCTGCTGGAAATCGTGGAAATTGCCCGCCAGCATAACCTGATTATTTTCGCGGACGAAATTTACGACAAGATCCTGTACGATGAAGCCCAGCACCATTCCATCGCTGCACTGGCACCGGATCTTTTTACCGTCACCTTTAATGGACTGTCAAAAACCTACCGTGTTGCGGGTTTCCGTCAGGGATGGATGGTACTAAACGGCCCGAAAAAACAGGCGAAAGGTTATATCGAAGGGCTGGAGATGCTGGCATCTATGCGCCTTTGCGCTAATGTGCCGATGCAGCACGCTATTCAAACCGCACTCGGTGGTTATCAAAGTATTAGTGAATTCATTCTTCCGGGCGGGCGTCTTTATGAGCAGCGCAACCATGCCTGGGAGTTAATTAACCAGATCCCCGGAGTTTCCTGTGTGAAGCCGATGGGTGCTCTCTATATGTTCCCTAAAATTGATACAAAACGTTTCAATATTTATGATGACCAGAAGATGGTTTTGGATCTCTTGTTACAGGAAAAAGTATTATTAGTTCAGGGAACAGCTTTTAACTGGCCGGAACCGGATCACTTCCGTATTGTCACACTGCCACATACCGCAGACCTGCAAATGGCCATTGAAAAATTTGCCCGCTTCCTTGGCAATTACCGGCAAAAATAACATAAAAATAAATTAGTTATATATTTCATACCCTTCAGGATGCAGCCAATAAAGCTGCAGCTTGAAGGCTGGTGGGTTTACTTCCTCCCAACCAACGCCCACAATCATAATCACCCTGTTTCATTGTAAGAGAAGATTATGAGCCATTTTTTCGCCCAGTTATCCCGCCTTAAACTGATTAATCGCTGGCCTCTTATGCGTAACGTACGCACAGAAAATGTTTCAGAACATAGTTTACAGGTTGCTTTTGTTGCACATGCCTTAGCAATAATAAAAAACCGTAAATTTAATGGGAATATCAACGCAGAACGAATTGCAATATTAGCAATGTATCATGATGCCAGTGAAGTTATTACCGGGGATTTGCCAACCCCAATAAAATACTACAATCCTCAAATTGCTCATGAATATAAAAAAATAGAAAAAATCGCCCAACATAAATTATTAGATATGTTACCGATTGAATTACAAAATGATTTTCGTTCTATTTTAGATGATCAATATCATACTGAAGAAGAAACTAATATTATTAAACAGGCTGATGCAATATGCGCTTATTTAAAATGTCTGGAAGAATTATCCGCTGGTAATTCTGAATTTAATCAGGCCAAAATCAGGTTAGAAAAAACATTAGAAAAACGCCACAGTCAGGAAATGGATTATTTCATAACCGTATTTGTTCCGAGTTTTAGCCTTTCCCTTGATGAAATTAGTCTATAAAAACAGCTAAATATGCAAATATCAGGCAGCTTAATATTCTTATTAGGCTGCCTGATATCTATTCAGTCTATTTCAAAATGCATCACGCAATTATTATTCAATAAATTTCAAGATACTTAGCCAACAAAAATACTCAGAAAGGAAAAAGAACAGGCACAACAGCCACACTAATGGCTAAGACAACCAATGTAAAAGGCACCCCCAATTTCAGAAAATCGGCAAAACGATATCCACCCGGCCCTAATATCAACGTATTAACCGGAGAAGAAACCGGCGTCATAAATGCCGCCGAAGCCGCGACTCCAATAATCATTGCAAAAGGAAGAGGAGATACTGCCATCTGTTTGGCTGCTGCAATCGCAATGGGTGCCATTAATACCGCAGTTGCTGTATTGGAAATAAATAGCCCAATAACCGCGCAAAGAATAAATAAACAGACCAGCATGGCACGTGGGCCCATATTACCGGCAATATCCATTAATCCGCTGACAATCAAATCAATCCCGCCGGTTTTTTGTAGTGCCAGCGCAAATGGCATCATACCAACAATCAGGATAATGCTTGGCCAGTGAATGGCACGATAAGCACTCTCCATATCAATGCAACGAAATTGCCCCATCAGTAAACAAGCGATCAAAGCGGCAATAAAATTGGGAATTTCATTGGTCAGCATCATCGCCACCATTAGCGCAAGGCAAAACAAGGCATGAGGAGCCTGAGATGCAGCTGGTGCGGCACTTTCTACTTCAACAGGTAAATTCAGCATAATAAAGTCCGGTGCTTTAGTTCTCAGCTCCCGCACCAGCTTCCAGTCACCGATTACCAGTAAAGTATCGCCCAGCAGCAGAGGCTCATCAAACAGCTTACCAGCCAGAGCCTTACCACTACGCCGAATACCTACCACATTTAATCCATAGCGGGTACGGAACTTCATACTGCGTAGTGATTGCCCCAGTAAATCCGATTCAGGGATCACGGAGATTTCTGCCATGCCGACTTCCCGGGATTGATCAGAAAAATATTCACCGCGTAATATCATGGGTTCTAACTGTTGCTCACTACAGAATTGCCGTAAATCTATATCACTGTCGGACATATCCACCAGTAATACATCCTGTTGACGCAGTTCTGTCTCGCCGGTTGCTGCTACCATAACCCGGCGGAATTTTCTCCAGCGTTCAATGCCAATTACGTTCGCCCCATAACGTGCTCGTAACCCTAATTCATCCAGAGTATGGCCTATTAATGGTGAACGCTGCCGGACAGCAAGGCGCCGGGCGCGCCCTGATAATTTATAATCACGGATAAGATCACGAAATGAACGATGGTAGCGTTCATCAGGTCTTGGCGGTGTTTTACTTCCCAGCCAACGGCGGACGAGTAACATATAAATAATTCCTGCCAGTAAAACTAAAATTCCGATGGGTGTAATGGAAAAGAAACCAAAACCTTGCAGCCCTTCACGCACCAGTTCGCTATTCACCACCATATTCGGTGGTGTTGCAACCAGCGTCATCATACCGCTGATAAGGCCAGCAAACCCTAATGGCATCATTAACCGCCCGGATGAAGTCTGCATTCTGGCTGCCACACTTAAAACAACCGGAATAAAAATGGCTACAACACCCGTAGAACTCATGAAAGCACCCAGTCCGGCAACGGATAACATCAGTAAAGCCAGCATGTTAGTTTCACTGTTACCCGCCACCCTAACCAGCCAGTCTCCCATCTGATAGGCCACCCCCGTTCTCACCAGTCCTTCACCAATGACAAACAGTGCTGCAATCAATAAAACGTTAGGATCGCTGAAACCGATAGTGGCTTCATTTAAGGAAAGCGTACCACTCAGGACAAAAGCAGTAATAACCAACAAAGCCACGACATCCATTCTGACTTTATTAGTTGTAAAAAGGACAATCGCGACTAATAACAGGGTCAATACCCACAACAGTTCAGTATTCAATACAGCCTCTATCAAAAAAGCCAGCCCGCCAACAGGCAGGCTGGGGATGTTCAACAAAAACCTATACTGAGGTCATTAAACCTGTTTTATCTGGGCAAGTCTTAGGCTCAGATCAACAAACGATCAACAAACTTCCTGATTCATTTGATGAATCGTTACATAACCACCAGATTTAACAATTTCGATATCTTCCAGATTAGTGACAGTCATATGAGTTTCATCACGGCGGGGAACTCCCGGTTCATCATGAACAACCACAACCTGACAACCTGCATCTAATCCGGCATGAATACCGGCGATGGCATCTTCAAAAACCACACATTCTTCCGGCAGTAGCCCTAATTTTTGTGCTCCCAGCAAATAAGGCTCAGGATTTGGTTTACCGTTTTTGACCGATTCAGCCGTCACCCAATGGGCTGGCTCTGGTAACTCAGCCTCTTTATGGCGGGCAGAAGCCAGAGGAATCGTTCCTGAGGTAACGATTGCCCATGGGATCTCCAACGCATTCAGTTTATCAATCAGGGCAATAGCACCGGGCAAGGCAGTAATACCTTCCATATCTTCTGTTTCGATTTTTTCAATCCACTTAAACGTACTGATAATCTCTTCTTCTGTGGCATCAGGCATAAAATGGCGTATTGATAATAATGCAGGTGTGCCATGCACATAGTTCAGCACTTCATCGTGATCAATACCCAGCTTATCTGCGAATTTAATCCATGCCCGTTCAACAGCAGGCAGTGAATCGATCAGCGTACCATCCAAATCAAATAAAAAACCTCTACATTTCAGCTCCAAACCCAACTCCTTTAAACTCAGTTATGTGTTAATAATTAGTGTAATCTCAACTAAGTTCAGATAGTACTGACGAAGGTAAAAAAATTAAAGCACCAATTCCATTTATCTTTTATCGCGTTCTGCAAATTTAAAACATAACCTTAAAAACCAAATAAAATCGCACATATGCAATATGATAATATTCTTCATCCAATAAAATCTAAAAGTTGCCACTAAAAAACTCTTTAATAAAAAAAGAATTCTCAGTGACAACTTAATTAAATTTTATTTACCTCTAATTCAACAATATTCTTGTAAAGAAAAAATCTAGCATACTGCATGGTTAGGGCAACACCCCCCACCGCCAAAACCACCAATTTTCCACCCATGAGGACACGGAGGATCAAAACAATCATCACAAGAAGGTGGAGGTGAAGGTGGATCATTTTTTATGATATTAAGGGCAATGTTAATCGAATAAGTATCAGGATAAAAACGAACGGTGTACTCTAAACAATTTGATTCATCACATGTAGCACTAATATTAAAATTAGCGCACTCACTCTTTTTATGAAAATAAACATACCAGCCAGTATCATTATAATAATGATCCAACTCAATAGAACAAGAATCCCCATCATCAGACGATATATTCCACTCTATAGATTTATTCTTAGATATACAATCACCTGAGTTACTATCGCTAAAACTCTCATTATATTTATCGCCAGCTTTCAAAGTAATAGGTTGTTTATCTTCCCCAAACATACACTTGGGTTCTACATTATCTATTGTTAGCGTTCTATCTGAAGAGTTATTTTTAAATTTTAATGTAAAATTTTCAAAACGATCAAAATCCCCTTTGATCACTTCAGTCGCATTAGCATATTGAAACAATGATACTATAATAAAAAAAATCATAGAATATAATTTCATCATAACAATTCCCTCATATTAATATAAAGTAAATATTTTATGAAATTAATTTTCCAGAATAACTTTCAACTTCATCATCAAAAACAAATTCAATAAGTGCTTCCCATGACAGTAACAAAACAATATTTCTTTATTTAAAAACTCAAACGAAGATAATTTAAAGAAATTAAATCACCATTAAAAAATAAAATAACAAAACACCCAATCAATTAAATTAAAACTCTTACCAAAGATGATTAATATATATTACAATATATTACGATGCATAATAAACCCCTTAACAAAATAGCAATAATTATAGATAAATTCGATAATAAATATTTATTCAGCGACATCAATATTTATCCCTTAAAAAAGATTAAATGTCCCTTAGCCTTTTATTGTAAGCTCTATTATCCTCTATAGATTTCGAACTACCCTCCAAAAAAGACAACTTAAAAAACGGCAGGTGTAGGAAGTTAAATAATGAAAGAGCATAATAAATGCCAGCTCATCAATCAATAAAAGGACAGGGATACATCGGGATAAGATAGATTTTTCTGGCTATGAAAAACCTATCTAAAAAACCGTATTAAATTTATTGGATGGGAAATTTATCAGTCAACCGATACAAAAACTGTCAGAATCCACACTGACAGTTTAAATATCATCAAGAAATGAGTTATCCAGCTGTTTGAACGCACGTTTCAGCAATTCAGCCAGGGATAAATACGTTGGTGTGTTTTCGACAGGCATCATCGCGATCCCTGCTTCGGCAAATTTTTCACGAATTTCGTAAAACCATTTCAGCAAGCTTTCCGGTAAAGGAGTCGCCGCACGTTTTCCCAGCCACCAAAGCCCCTGCAATGGCAGGCTACAGGCAAACAGAGCGGTTGCGATAGATGGCCCTAACTGCCCGCCCAGTGCGATTTGCCACGTCAGAGTAAAAATCGCTAATGGCGGCATAAAACGGATGCCAAAACGGGTCGCTTTAATGATGCGATTTTCAGGAAACACAGGAGCAAGCTGTTTTTCCAGTGGCCACGTCTTCAGATATTGTTGCCCCAGCTGGACTTTTTTGAACCAACCGTGGTTGGCAGGTGGCATCGTATTCATCATGACCTCAATCAATTAAAGGTATAGTTTTTAAAAAATACCTACAAAAGATAAAATCTTTTTTGTAGTATTAATAGCATTAAGTATATTTTGTCTTTAATGCTAGCAAACGGTATCCTACACAGACTTTTGTGTGGTTGCAGCAACAAAACAGAAAACCCGCCTGTTTTCGCAACACTTTGGTTCCGTTTGTTAATAAATTGCTTCTTTTTTTAACATTTTTCTTATTTAAGATTAGATCACAACAAGATAATAGGTAATTCCATGTCAAGTAAGCTGGTACTGGTTCTTAACTGCGGTAGCTCCTCTCTGAAATTCGCTATCATCGATCCTGCTAATGGTGAAGAATATCTTTCTGGTTTGGCTGAGTGCTTCGGTCTGCCTGAAGCTCGTATCAAATGGAAAATTGATGGCGCGAAAAACGAAGCTGCTTTAGGTGCCGGCGCAGCACACAGTGAAGCGCTGAACTTCATTGTTAATACTATTCTGTCTGAAAAGCCAGAACTTTCTGCACAAATTTCAGCCATCGGTCATCGTATCGTTCACGGCGGTGAAAAATTCACTTCTTCTGTCATCATCACTGATGAAGTTATCGAAGGCATCGAAGCTGCGATCCCATTCGCACCATTGCACAACCCTGCACACCTGATCGGTATCGCTGAAGCGAAAAAAGCATTCCCTCATCTGGTTGAGAAAAACATTGCCGTATTCGATACTGCTTTCCACCAGACTATGCCTGAAGAAGCTTACCTGTACGCTCTGCCATACAACCTGTATAAAGAGCACGGAATCCGTCGTTACGGCGCACACGGCACCAGCCACTTCTTCGTTTCCCGTGAAGCAGCAAAAATGCTGAACAAGCCAGCAGAAGAACTGAATACTATCATTTGCCATCTGGGCAACGGTGGTTCTGTTTCTGCGATTGTTAACGGTCAGTGTGTTGACACTTCAATGGGTCTGACTCCACTGGAAGGTCTGGTAATGGGTACTCGTAGTGGTGACATCGATCCAGCTATCGTATTCCATCTGCACGACGCTATGGGCATGAGCATTGATCAGATCAACACTCTGCTGACTAAAGAATCTGGCTTACTGGGCCTGACTGAAGTGACCAGCGACTGCCGTTACGTTGAAGACAACTACGAAACCAAAGCTGACGCTAAGCGTGCAATGGATGTTTACTGCCATCGTCTGGCTAAATACATTGGTGCTTACAGCGCACTGATGGAAGGCCGTCTGGATGCTATCGTATTTACTGGCGGTATCGGTGAGAACTCTGCACTGGTTCGTGAACTGACCCTGAAGAAAATTGCTCTGCTGGGCTTCGAGTACGATCACGAGCGCAACCTTGCAGCACGTTTCGGTAAAGACGGTGTGATCACAACTGATAACAGCCGTCCTGCTCTGGTGATCCCAACCAATGAAGAATTGGTGATCGCTCAGGATTCAGCTCGCCTGACTGCATAAATAATAGATTTCCGGTAGCCGCCAGCCATGCTGGCGGTTATTGCTTGACTGACCAGCAACCGTTAAAGAGGTTTCCGTGTCCCGTACAATTATGTTGATCCCTACTGGCACCAGCGTTGGTTTAACCAGTGTCAGCCTGGGTGTAATCCGCTCCATGGAGCAAAAAGGCGTTCGCCTGAGTGTCTTCAAACCTATCGCCCAGCCACGTAACAGCGGCTCCCAGGACAGAACCACAACGATCATCCGCTCCCACACCAGTATTCACGCTGCTGAACCACTGGCTATGGCTCATGTAGAATCCCTGCTGGCCACTAATAAAAAAGATGTGTTGATGGAAGAAATCGTGGCTAACTACCACGCTAACACCAAAGACGCTGAAGTGGTTTTGATCGAAGGTCTGGTTCCGACCCGCAAACATCCGTTTGCCCAGTCTCTGAACTATGAAATTGCCAAAACACTGAATGCAGAAATCGTGTTCGTCACTGCGCTGGGTACTCACACTCCAGAGCAATTAAAAGAGCAGATTGAACTGAGCCGTGCAGAATACGGCGGCAGCAAGAACAACAACATCATCGGTGTTATTGTCAATAAGCTGAATGCACCGGTTGATGACCAAGGTCGTACCCGTCCGGATCTGTCTGAAATCTTCGACGAAGCAACGAAAGCAACTGTTACTAATGTTGATCCGGCAACCGTATTCAAAAACAGCCCGCTGCCAATTCTCGGCTGCATTCCATGGAGTTTTGATCTGATCGCAACCCGTGCGATTGACATGGCAAAACACCTGAAAGCTGAGATCGTTAACGAAGGCGCTATCCAGACCCGTCGTATCAAATCTGTGACTTTCTGTGCTCGCAGCATCCCTAACATGCTGGAGTACTTCCGTCCGGGTTCCCTGCTGGTGACTTCCGCAGATCGTCCTGACGTTCTGATCACTGCTTGTCTGGCAGCGATGAACGGCATCGAAGTTGGCGCAGTTCTGCTGACCGGCGGCTACAAAATTGATGATTCTATTCGTGAACTGTGTGAGCGTGCATTCAATACTGGCCTGCCAGTTTTCACTGTGAACACTAACACCTGGCAGACTTCCCTGAACCTGCAAAGCTTCAGCCTGGAAGTTCCTGCGGATGACCACGAGCGTATTGAGAAACTGCAAAACTATGTTGCGCAGCATATCAGCAACGATTGGATCGATTCTCTGGCAGCGACTTCTGAACGTCCGAATCGCCTGTCACCACCGGCATTCCGCTACCAGTTGACCGAACTGGCGCGTCAGGCTGGCAAACGTGTTGTTCTGCCAGAAGGTGATGAACCACGTACCGTTAAAGCTGCGGCTATCTGTGCTGAGCGTGGCATTGCGGAATGTGTTCTGCTGGGTGATCCAGAAGAAATCCGCCGTGTTGCAGCGGCTCAGGGTGTTGAACTGGGTGCGGGTATTGAAATCGTTAACCCGGCAACTGTACGTGAACGTTATGTTCCACGTCTGGTTGAACTGCGTAAAAATAAAGGCATGACTGAAGTTGTAGCTCGCGAGCAACTGGAAGACAACGTTGTTCTCGGCACCATGATGCTGGAACAAAATGAAGTTGATGGTCTGGTTTCCGGTGCAGTTCATACAACGGCAAACACTATTCGTCCGCCATTGCAGTTAATCAAAACCGCGCCAAACAGCTCTCTGGTTTCTTCCGTGTTCTTTATGCTGCTGCCAGAACAAGTACTGGTTTACGGTGACTGCGCAATCAACCCGGATCCAACCGCAGAGCAACTATCTGAAATCGCCATTCAGTCCGCAGACTCTGCAAAAGCATTTGGTATCGATCCTCGCGTTGCCATGATCTCCTACTCCACCGGTAACTCTGGTGCGGGCAGTGATGTTGAGAAAGTTCGCGAAGCAACCCGTCTGGCGCAGGAAAAACGCCCTGATCTGATCATCGATGGTCCATTGCAGTACGATGCGGCAATCATGGCAGACGTAGCAAAATCCAAAGCACCAAACTCACCAGTTGCTGGTCAGGCTACCGTGTTCATCTTCCCGGATCTGAACACCGGTAACACCACTTATAAAGCGGTACAGCGCTCTGCGGATCTGGTTTCTATCGGACCAATGCTGCAAGGTATGCGTAAACCAGTTAACGACCTGTCCCGTGGCGCACTGGTTGATGACATCGTTTATACCGTTGCTCTGACTGCTATTCAGGCAACTCAGCAAGAAAACGCGTAATTTCCTGCCGCGTTATTCTTATCTGAACAATCCCGGCAATTTGCCGGGATTGTTTATAAAACCACAGCTACACATCCCCCTTCCAGTTCGCCATTATCCTGTTTCAGATAGTGATCATTGTCGATTAGCCATTTCACAACGCACATTTCATACCCACAAACCCTGATCACATACGTTCTGGCGCTCACTTAATCACCATAAAAAAAATTTGCATAGATATAGTTTTGCTGATTTATTATTTCTGCCAGCCACAACGCTTTTGAGCACAAATCATCTCATCAGGGTTCAGATTTTTCTGACATCTTTGATTTGTCTGTAAAGGCAAAAGGAAATAACGCTAACCATATAAAAATAAAGTGAAAATTTTAGTTTCGAAAACTATTTTGAATTGCTATTAGGAGAAATAGGTATGCCATACAATCACAACCGTACCTCTGAAAGTTCCTTAGCCATTACAAGTTCCGATCTGATTTCCTATCCTCTCAGCTCACCACAGCAGGCTATCTGGTTCGATCAAGTCAGCCAACCAGATCAATCCAACTACAATGTTGGTATTTTTATCTGTATTGAAGGCGTTCTGGACGAGACCCAGTTTATTCACGCCTTTGAAACGGTTGTTGAGCAGCATGATGCCCTACGTTTACAGCTCACTAATACCCATACTCTTCCGGTTCAGACAGTGGCTGATCATTGCACTGTATCCGTCCCCATCTATGATTTTTCATCGCATTCAGATGCAGAAACCAAAGCAAGGCAATATCTCGATACCCGATTTATGCAACCGTTTCATTTAAATGAAACGCTCTGGCATTCCGAATTATTCAAAGTGAGTCATACACGTCGATACTGGCAGTTTTGCTGTCACCACATAATCATTGATGGGATTGGAGCATTCATACTACTTGATGAGGTTATTGATCGTTATAACAGGCTAATGAAGGGAGAACCTCTGAACAAAGTTGCCCCTTCTTACCTTGATTTTATTACAGATGATCTGGCTTATCTGGCCTCACCAAACTACGCGGATGACCTGCAATTCTGGCTGGAACGCTATGAAAATCCGCCATCTCCTTTGCTCCCCCCGATGAAATCCAATCGCACGATGCAGTATGGAATGCAGCACAGTCAAACTGAACCTATTTTCTGGTCAATTGACCAGACACTTTTTAACCGTATCAAAAACATTGCCACCGAACAGAAATCGTCCTTCTTGTACATTATACATTCCGCTCTGGTGTGCTATTTTGCCCGGACAACGGATGTGAATGAAATCGTCATCGGGATGCCTATACACAACCGCAAAAATACCCGACAAAAACACACCATCGGGCTTTTTGCATCCGTGCTCCCGATAAAAGTGACCATTTCTCCGGAAGATACGTTCCGTGACATTATGAACAAAACAGCCGCGGAGGTGAAAAGTTGCTATAAACATCACCGTTTCCCGATTGCAGATCTTAACCGGCACATTCATATTCAGCAGAAAACAGAAATAACTCAATTATTCGATATCACCCTGTCACTCGAACCGTTTGAAGCCAATCTACATCTGGAAGGAGAGGACATCCGCGTTACCTGTGTTAATACACAAAATAGAAATCCTTACCCCCTTTCCGTCAGAATCAAGCAATTTATAGATACTGCGGCTCCCGAAGATACTTTTCAGTCTGCCACCATTGAGTTCAAATACTCTGGTGAATATCTGACTGCCACGGAAGTGACGGCTCTCCGCTCTCGTCTTGCTGTCCTGCTTGATGCAGCCCTGACTTCACCGGATACGCCGATAATCAATTTGCCTATTTTGCCCGAAGAAGAGCGACAAAAGGTGTTGGTGGACTTCAATGCCACACAGGCCGATTTCCCGCAATCCGCTCTTATCCAAACGCTCTTTGAACAACAGGTCATACTGGCACCGGAGGCGATTGCTGTCATCGGCGAAACACAGACGTTCAGCTATAACGAACTGAATCAACGCGCCAATCAACTGGCACATGCTCTGATTGCCTTGGGGGTTCAACCTGATGATCGGGTCGCCGTGTGTATCGAGCGCAGTCCGGCCTTCATCGTCTGCCTGTTGGGTATCCTGAAAGCTGGGGGGGCTTATGTGCCCCTTGATCCGGCTTATCCGACCGAACGGTTGGCGGATATACTGGACGATGCCGTTCCGGTCGTGTTACTGACTCAGGCCGCGCAGCGCGACAAACTGCCTGATACCGTGCCTGTATACACACTGGACGCTTCCGGAACTTTAGAGGCGGCCCCGGAACTGCCAACCCATAACCCGAATGCTCAGGCATGGGGGCTGACCTCACGCCATCTGGCTTACGTGATTTACACGTCCGGTTCAACGGGGCAACCCAAAGGCGTTATGGTTGAACACCGCAATGTGAATCATTTGGTGATCAACAGTAGTTATGCTGATATCGGAGCGGATGACTGCGTGGCACATTGCGCTAATATTGCGTTTGATGCCTCAACGTGGGAAATCTGGACGCCTCTGCTCAATGGCGGGCGTCTGTATGTGATTGCCCAATCCGTGCTGCTCAACCCCGAGCATTTCCGTGACACCTTGATCTGCGGGAAAGTCACGGCCCTGTGGTTAACGACCGGCTTGTTCAATGCTTATCGGGAAACGCTGATGCCGCTGTTCGGGCAACTACGCTATCTGCTGGTCGGCGGGGATGTCCTCGATCCGGGCAAAATACAGCGGGTGCAATTGGCTGAGTACCGGCCTGCTCATCTGATTAACGGCTACGGCCCGACAGAAACCACCACTTTTGCAACCACCTATGCGATAACATCGCCTGTTGATGTTGTATGTCCCATTCCGATTGGTTGCCCCATCGCCAACACTCAGATCTATATTCTTGATTCACATAGGCGACTGGTGCCGCTGGGGGTAACCGGTGAAATTTATATTGGCGGTGCCGGAGTGGCACGGGGTTATCTTAACCGCCCTGATCTGACCGCCGAGAATTTCCTGCCCGACCCGTTCTCCACTGAACCGAATGACCGACTGTACAAAACCGGCGACCTCGGGCGCTGGCTGCCGGATGGCAATATTGACTACCTTGGCCGCAATGATTTTCAGGTGAAACTGCGGGGTTTCCGCATTGAACCGGGAGAAATCGAAGCCAGCTTGATGCGATGCGAGGGAGTACGTGAGGCTGTTGTTATGCTTCGTGACAATGCCAGTGACAATAATGAAAGCTCCCAGAAACAACTGGTAGCTTACCTGCTGGCGCAGGACGGCGCTGAGCTCATTCCGGCGGAACTGTATGCGCAACTATCCCAGCGCCTTGCCGATTATATGCTGCCCGGTGCGTTTATTATCTTACAGTCTTTCCCGCTGACCCCTAACGGCAAACTTGACCGTCGGGCGCTTCCCGGCCCTGACCCCGCCGCGATAATCACACGTGATTATGTTGCGCCGGTGGGTGAGGTAGAAACTACACTGGCGGACATCTGGCAGGATTTATTGGGGCTGGAACGGGTCGGTCGTCACGATCATTTCTTTAGACTGGGCGGCCATTCGCTGATTGCCGTCAGCCTGATTGAACAACTGCGCAGCCAAGGGTATGCATTGGACGTACTCAGTATCTTTACTGCACCATTACTTATGGATATGGCGCAGGCAATACAGGTGCGACGAGGAGCGTCGGACAATCTTATTCCCCCCAATGGCATTCCTGACGGTTGCACAGCAATAACACCCGATATGTTGCCACTGGTGACGCTATCACAAAACGAAATTGATACCATTGTTGCCACTGTCACCGGCGGTGCGGCTAATGTGCAGGATATTTACCCGCTTTCCCCATTACAGGCCGGTATCCTGTTCCATCACCAGATGCAGGAAAACGGCGATGCGTATTTGTTAAGCTGCTTGCTGGCCTTTGATTCCGGTGAACGGCGGGAGGCTTTCCTTCAGGCCCTGCAACAAGTGATAGACCGCCATGATATCCTGCGGACTGCTTTCTGCTGGCAGAAATTGACCCAACCCGTTCAGGTGGTCTGGCGACAGGCCACCCTGAAAATAAATACTTTTATTGCTCCGGATGACGAACAGGATGTTTCATCTCAGTTACTGGCATATACCGATCCACACCAGCGGCGCCTCAATCTGAATCAGGCACCGCTTTTCTCTGCCGATATTGCTTATAATCCCCATAAGAACGAGTGGCTGCTGTCCCTGTGCTTCCACCATCTGGTCAGCGATCATACTACGCTAGGATTGATTATTGCGGAAATCAGGGAATTACTGTCCGTTCGTGGTAAAGAGCACCATCCTCTAACATTACCTCCCGCCCTGCCTTACCGTAATTTTATCGCTCAGATCCGCACTGTGCCGATTGAAAAACATCGGGACTATTTCCACCAACTGCTGGGAGATGTGGACGAACCAACTCTGCCCTTTAACTTATGCAATGTGCGGGGAAATCATGAAGGACTCAATAAGATAGAGAAAGCCAGACTAACACTGGATGATCAATTAACGCATCAGCTACGTGACTGCACCCGTCAACAGGGTGTCAGTACTGCCGTTCTGTTCCATATCGCATGGGCACAGGTTCTTGCGCAATGCAGCGGACGGGAAGATGTTATTTTCGGTACCGTTTTATTAGGGCGTTCATTACAAGGTGCAGGGGCTTCTCAGGTTCTTGGTATGTTTATTAACACGCTGCCAGTGCGCATTATGTTGCAGGAACGCACTGTACAAAAAGTGGTACAGGAGACTCATCTGCAACTCAGCAAATTGCTGGAACATGAACAGACTCCGCTGACGATTGCTCAGTATTGCAGTGGTATTCAGGCACCCCAACCCCTTTTCAACAGTCTGCTTAACTTCCGTCATAGCCCACGTAGCAATCAACTAGCCGAGTCGCCGGTATGGGAAGGTATTCAGATATTCAACAGTGAAGAACGTAGTAATTACCCGCTGTCATTGGATGTGGACGATTTCGAAGATGGTTTTGCGTTAACCGCACAATGCAATCACCAGATTAATCCGGCACGCATTAACGCTTATATGAATACTGCGTTGAAAACACTGGTGACAACATTGCAAAATATGCCGCAACAGAATATTCAATCCCTCAGTATTCTGCCACCGGCAGAACGCAGTCAGTTATTGGAAGAATTTAACAGTGCCAGAATTGACTGCCCACAGGATATGTTACTCCAACAGTTGTTTGAACAGCAGGCGACCCTCACACCGGATGTCATCGCACTGATTCACGCAGAGCCAATGAATCGAGAAGTTCAGCTCACCTACCGCGAACTGAACCAAAAAGCCAACCAGCTGGCTCATGCCCTGATTGATGCCGGTGTACGACCGGATGATCGTGTCGTGATTTGTGTCGAACGTGGTGTCGATATGGTGATTGGCTTGCTCGGTATTTTGAAAGCCGGCGCGGGTTATGTACCGCTGGATACGAATTACCCGACCGAGCTTCTGAACTATATTCTGTCAGACTGTACACCGACGTTATTACTGACCCAACAACACCTAAAAACCCGTTTATCTGCCGATATGCCGATATGGGTGCTGGATGATAACAGTCATACCGAATGTATGGCGCAACAACCGACATATAATCCGGATTCGCAGCAACTGGGGCTGGCACCACACCATCTGGCTTATATTATCTATACTTCCGGCTCCACTGGTCAGCCAAAAGGCGTGATGATTGAACATCACAATGTGGTTAACTTCATACACGTTCAACGCCAGATCAATGAACTAACACCAGCTGACCGCGTACTCCAGTTTACCTCCGTTGCATTCGACACCAGCGTATCAGATATCTTCGCCACACTCGCCACCGGTGCAACCTTAGTGATGTGCCCGTCAGAACTGCGTGTTCCGGATAATACTTTTGCCCGATTCCTGCAACAGCAGCAAATCACAGTCGCTGATTTACCAACGGCATTCTGGCATATGTGGGTACAGGAAATGGTCGCCGGACGTTGTGGCTTCAGCCCGTCTCTGCGGCTGGTGATTGTGGGTGGTGAAAAAGCTGAACTACGCCACCTGATGATCTGGCAGACATTGCCGGAAACCCAGTCATGCCACTGGATTAACTCTTACGGCCCGACGGAAACGACTGTTATTGCCACCGTATTGAAAGTTGATCGTCATTCTGCTTATACCGGAGAAACCCTGCCGATTGGTTATCCCATTGCCAATACGCAAATTTATATTCTGGATAATCATGGTAAACCCGTCCCAATGGGTGTTATGGGAGAACTCTATATCGGTGGAAGCGGCGTTGCCCGTGGTTACCTGAATCGCCCTGAACTGACCGCAGAGCGTTTTTTGCCTGATCCGTTTTCAACAGAAACCAAAGCCCGACTGTATAAAACCGGCGATTTAGGGCGCTGGTTACCCGATGGCAACATTGAATATCTGGGACGCAATGATTTTCAGATTAAACTACGTGGTTTTCGCATCGAACCGGGGGAAATTGAGGCTAAACTGACTCGCTATCCCGGAGTACGCGAGGCAGTTGTGGTCGCCCGTGAAGACCAGCACGGCGATAAACGCCTTGTAGCTTATTTGATTCCCGAACAGGGGATAGCTGAACCGGCGGCAAAACTGATACCAGCTGATCTCCGCCAGCAACTCTCCCAAGAGCTTGCCGATTATATGCTCCCCAGTGCGTTTGTTATCCTTGATGCCTTTCCGCTAACCGTCAACGGCAAACTAAATCTTCAGGCATTACCCACACCGGATCAGACAGCCTTTATAACCCACAATTACGAAGCACCTATGGATGCTCTGGAAACTACACTGGCTGAAATCTGGCAGACATTACTGGGTTTAGATCGTGTTGGTCGCTATGACAATTTTTTCGAACTGGGTGGTCACTCACTCAATGCAACACAGCTACTAGCACGTATGCATCAACAAGGCATGGAAATTCCTCTGACCACATTGTTTACTTGCCCGACATTGTGTGAACTGGCAATCGCCGTGCGTAAACAGACGATTACCCCTGCGTTCTCCCGCAATATCAATCCAGTCCCGCTAAGCCCTGAGGGAAGTTTGCCACCACTGTTTTTTGTACACGAACTTACTGGCAACCCGCTGGTTTATTCATCTCTGGCTGCCCTGCTTCCTCCTGAATTACCCATTTATGCGCTACAGGCGCTTGGTATTCATACACTCGCCGAACCACCAATATCTATTAACGCTCTGGCGGCCTGTCATATACAGGCTATTCGGCACGTACAGACTCACGGCCCTTATCGTCTTGCCGGATGGTCTCTGGGAGGCGTAATCGCCTATGAAATAGCCATGCAATTAATGCATGATGGTGAGGAAGTCACATTTTTGGGCATGATTGATTCGGGAAACATCAGTCGATATTCCACCCTGCCTGATAAATTAATGAATACGACACAACAACGTATCAACAGGATTATCAAATATCTGCAAATATCCATACCGGAGATTAATGATCATACGCTGGAAGTGCTTTATCAGTTTAATGATGTTGAACAGATCGTTAATCATTGTATAGACTGCCAATGGTTACCTACCTATTACACACGTGAAAATCTCTTCCTGCATATTGGTACGATTGAGTTTCTGGATCAGCTGAGCACAGATTATATTCCACAGGCGTCAGAGTTACCGATCCATCTTTATAAAGCGGAAAACTTTATTATTGATGGAGATGAATGGCACGGCTGGCAGGGCGTTGTGGCAAACTCTTCCACACTCCATCCTATCGGTGGCACACACTATTCGATTATGCGACAACCCCTGATTAACCAACTAGCCGACTCTGTCAATAGAATTCTGGTGCCTCGGAAACCGCAATAGCAATAAAAGTACTCAAGTCACATAACTAACGATGCAGTTATGTGACTTGGAAATCGACTTATTTATTATCAGGGATGTATACATTTCATCTTACAGGTTGCCTCATATTCTCTATTTCAGGTTTTATTAAAGAGAGAATATATACTGATATAAATATGACAGCATATTTCCCTGTGTTAAGGTAGCTAATGCTTTTAAAAATTAAAAACGCCATTTTCATTTTTTGAACACGGAATTTATGCACAAAAATCATATTATATGAATGTAAGAAACACAAAAAGGAACAGATATGTATGAGTATATAATCCAGAATTTTCACCATCTCCCTAAAGAAATACTCTCACCACTGACCGTACTCGATAATAGTAAAGAAGGTTATGGTGTAAATTTTGATGCTAATTGGCATAATCGTAGACGTATTACTCAAGAGCTCTATCCTGTTTTTAGCGCCCAGCATAAACCACTTATTCGTTTTTTATTGACACAGGAAATCGAGTGTTGTCGCCTCTATGAAGGTAGTCCTTACCTTATGAGAGCATTATCATATATGCTCCTAACTATGGCAGATATAGAAGATACTCTGTTATTCTACCGAACTAAATTTGGTACCAATTTTGACGCCAGATGTTCAATGGATATTGAGCCGATCTTTGGTGAAGACAAAGACAAAACAAAGGCCTATTTTACCGGGAAAAACCAGGATATAGTGGATATTATTGAACATTACGAACAATTCCCGTATTGGAGCAAGGCTGAATATATTAAGCACATACAAAACCATCAAATGATGGAACTCTGGCTATATGATGAAATTTAAGTATTTTTTCACTCATTATTCCATCGAGAGTTTACGAGACTATTTCATCGAATAGTGAAAACGGCAGGTATTTCTCAATCGGGTAAATTACTCGGCCATCCTTGATATTAACTAATTTAAAAAACCAAAATAATAATAAGGGGCTAATTGCCCCTGTGGATGCTTTTTACTTTGATTCATTTGTGAATTAGTAAAATAGCCTATAAATCAAATTAAAATCATGTAATACGTACACGACGCACAACAAATGCAGCCAGTATCGGAGCTATCGCAAAGACCGCAAACAGCCACACTGCGGCACTTTGAGCGCCGGCTAAACCACCCGGTTCAGAGAATCCGGCAATGTTTGCCACAATACCAGCAAGCGCGGAGCCGATTGCTGTCGCGTACAATTGCACGGTTGTGATCGAGGTCGATGCCAGATCTTCCTGACCGACAGGCGCACTCGTAAATACCTGTGTGAGCATATGCGGCCAGGCAGCGCCAATGCCAATACCAACCGCAGCAAGTGCAATACACATCAATATAATGCCGAAAGCCGGGCTGAACAGATATTGCGATGGCATGATGATTGCCAGCATGATAAGCGCAATTACAACCAGAATGGGGCCATGCCGAACCAACATCTGTGCAATCTGTGTGCTACGCCCGGAACTGAACAACGAACCAAGCGTCCAGCCTGCCGCCATCAATGCAGTCGCATAACCCGCTATTAATGGGCGATAACCATGAATGACCTGCAAAAAATAAGGTACAAATATCTCAGTTGTCATACCGATAACAAGCAGGCTCATACAGGCATAAATGGCGCCAAGAGGAGCACGAATATCATAAGCACCTGTCGGCAACAGTTTAATTTTCGATTTACGATCAAAGCGGGCAATCAATACCACAATCGCAAGACCAATAACGACACCAGCCATATTGATAAAAACCAACTTCGACAGACTTGCCACCGAAATAATAAGCACTGAGACCCCAAGTAGCAGGATCTTGCCAATTGCAGCCCGCTCTGTCTGCACCGCAGATTTTTGATAAATCGCCAACTGAACAAGCACAATCACAGCAAGTACAGCAGCAACCGGCAAAAGAGCAATAAATGCGAGACGCCATGTATCCCCGTTCGCAAAAATCCCACCGATGGCCGGACCACAAAGTGTTGCAATGCCCCACATACCAGACACCATCGCCATCGCTCGGGGCCATAATCGCTCATCAAATACGATACGAATAAGTGCGTAACTGAGAGCAAACAAAATCCCGCCACCAAAACCCTGTATAAAACGCCCAACAAGCATCCACTGCATATCTGTTGCTGCTGCGCATATCAGCGTTCCTACACAGAAAACGACAAGAGCCACAAGATAAGCAGCGCGAGGCCCGAAACGACTCAGCACATTTTTAGACAATGGCGCACCAATAATTGATGCGACCATGAATAAAGTTGTATTCCATGCATAATACTCAAGCCCGCCAATATCCCGAACAACCGATGGCAGGATTGTTGTAGCAATATAGATATTGATTGCATGTAATGCGACACCGCCTGCGAGTGCAATTGAGATCAGGCCGTTGCGGCCGGAAAGTAGTTCCCCCCAAGAAGGGGCAATATTAGAACTCATAAATTACCTCATCAGTTTTATACATGAAATTGCTCGTTTTGCGATCAAAGACATTAATCTATCATTCCAACAATTAATGGATCAATGGTGAAGATGAATTAATTATGCTATTTATATTGCACATCTCGATACTCGAACTTTTTGTTATCTGAAACGGTTGCTTATGAAAACAGTTGATCCTACTGCTCATGCTATTAATGAAATGGCTGATTTTGCTAAAACGCTCGGGCACTCACATCGACTAACCCTGCTTGAAGCCGTATTTAGGCGTGAAAGTTCAGTGGAATATTTAGCAGAAATATCCGGGCTATCCATTACCAATACTTCACAACATTTACAGCAATTGCGGCGTGCCGGATTCGTCCAGACCCGTCGTGAAGGCAAGCATGTTCTGTACAGAATTGGCGATGGACCGGTAGCAAACATACTTGTTGCTTTACGGGACTATCTCGCCTATCAGCAAACTGAGATCCAGCGTGTCGTTTCTGACAGCATTCGTTATCCGGAGCACTTCGAAGGTATTTCTATTGAAGAATTGCTCAGCAGGCAAGAAGAAGGTGTACTATTGCTGGATGTCCGCTCAGAAGAAGATTACGCCGCAGGGCATATTCCGGGAGCCATTAACATACCGACAGAAACCCTTGAACACCACCTTGAGGAGTTACCACGTAATCAGGATATTCTCGCTTACTGTGGCGGACGATACTGTGTACTCTCTGTTCAGGCTGTTTCATTACTGCGGTCGGAAGGATTTAAAGCGCTGCGAGTCGGAGAAGGTTTTCCGGGATGGCGGGCAGCAGGTTTGCGCGTAGAGGCTTTAGAACGCTGACTTTACCTTATATTCCGGCCAGATGATTCGGTGGAAAAAGCCATCTGGCTGGCTATTAAACATAAGATAATGCCGAGCGCTATAAATAGCATTTAAACAGATCTTTTGGCTCAATAAATCCTCAACATTATCAATCAATCAACTGCATCTATAACCCTTCTTTGCTGCTGCCGTTTTTTCCGCATACGCCATAAAACCTCGAGGATAACAAACCAGATTGGTGTGCCATATAAGGCAATACGCGTATCGTAATCAAAAATCATGATAACCACGGTAAAAGCGAAAAATATCAGAGTGCACCATGTCATCGGAATGCCCATCGGCATTTTATAGATGGACTTCTCATGTAAATCAGGGCGTTTTTTACGGTAAGCCAGATAAGCAAGCAATATCATACACCAGCTATAAACAACCATGATGGCGGCTACAGTGGAAACAATGGTAAATAGCTTCATTACATCGGGAACGATAAACAAGAGAAGTACACCACTTGCCATGCAGACAACAGAAAATATCAGGCTGAAAACAGGAATTGCACTATTTACTGAAAGTCGCCCGAACCAACTATGAGCCAATTTTTCAGTAGACAGGCCATATAACATACGGGTACAGGCATATAATCCGCTGTTTGCTGAAGACATCGCCGATGTCAGTGCCACAAAATTAATCACTGCGGCGGCAGCCGGTAATCCTGCCAGTGCAAATAGCGTAACGAACGGGCTGACTTCCGGAGAGATGTGAGGCCATGAAGTTACAGCAATAATGCACATCATGGAAAACACATAAAAGATAATAACGCGAATGGGAATACTGTTGATGGATTTCGGTAAAATCTTCTCCGGTTCTTTCGTCTCAGCGGTAACAGTGCCGACTAGTTCAATACCAGTAAAAGAGAAAATCGCAATCTGAAAACCGGCCAGAAAACCAAATACGCCATTGGGCAGGAAGACTTCCGGGTTAGTCAGATGGCGAACAGAAGCCGTGACCCCATTGGGTGATGTCCAGCCAATAGCAACCATACCCACGCCAACAATAATCAATGCAACTATCGCCACAACCTTAATCATGGCAAACCAGAATTCCGTCTCACCGAACAATCGGACTGAAAAAAAGTTACATAAACACATTAATCCAAGAATGAACAACGCGGTAAACCAGAGGGAAATATCAGGAAACCAATACTGAATATAGCCACCACAGACCACGACATCCGCAATACAGCTCACTACCCAGCTCATCCAATATGTCCAGCCGAGAAAATAACTGGCTTTTTCCCCAAGGTAATCAGCAACAAAATCAGCAAAGGTACGGTAATCCAAGTTGGAGAGTAACAACTCTCCCATCGCCCGCATCACCATAAAGGCAAAAAAGCCAATCAGCAGGTAAGTCAGAATGATAGAGGTACCTGATACAGCAATGGTTTTTCCTGTTCCCATGAATAGACCAGTCCCGATAGCGCCGCCAATGGCAATCAACTGGACATGACGTTTTCCTAATCCACGGTGAAGTTTCTGCGCACCTGCGGATTGCTCCGCAGGTGTTTTTACCGTATTCGTCATCATTAACCTCCAGGTTTTTCTTTTTATATGAATAGATATGGATTGATCAGGTTAATTGCTCCAATAACAGGCCTGCCCTCAGACCAATGGCAACGTTAGCATTAGGAAATAAAATAAAGTTTGCCGGAGAAGTAATTTTCCAGGATTGATTTTCCTGACTGGCAATTTCAAAACCGTCCGGCAGGGCTGTAAAGTTTTTTGTATCTTGCGGAATATGAAGCTGGAAACTGCTGTCCTGTTTGATTATTGAATCAACTGCCCGGTAACGTTTTATTTCCGGTTTTTGCCGTTTCACAGAAAATACGCCAGCAATCAGCTTCTGTAATGCTGCTGTAATATTGCTGAATTTAGCCAGATCGTTCTGCCCGAAAGAATAGACTTTGCCAACTTCCATCGTGCAACTGTCTACATTGAAATACTGGCTGGTAAATTGGCTGAATGTTCCGCCTTCACTTTTATGAAAAACCATCGCATCAATATCACTGCCTTCCAGCCATTGTAGAAGGTCAGGCGCATATTCACGCTGCTGGAAAGGCAGTAAGGCAAATTGTTCATGGCAGGAACCACGAATTGCTGTATGCAGGTCAAGATGCCAGCGGCGTGTTGATGCCATAACCGCAGGCTCCTGAAAAAACTGCTGTATCACAGATTCCAGCTCAACTGCCCGCTGTGTCTCATTTCCGGAAGGAAAATTCTGATACCTGCCACCAAACATGCGATTGAGATCGTTATGGATATAGCGCTTACTTTCACGCATGGCAGGCAAATTGCCGAAAATGAGCAGCAGGTTATGCTGCAACGACAGACTCCCCTGCACCAGTTGTGTTAATAGCTGGAGCAATATTTCAATCGGGGCCGTTTCATTACCATGAATTCCTGCGGAAATAATCAGCGTATCGCTTTTACTCTCTTGTGGGATCAGCTGTAATACACCATCTGCCAGCCATTTAGCGGTTAATGTAGACGGGAAACTCAGTGTACTTTCAAGCTTATTTTCAAGTAATGGGGAAAGTAAATCCATCAATCCTCCTGATTAGCGCTGAAATTCATAGATTGAACCGAGTCTGAGGATCTGGGTTAATTCATCCAGAGCGGAGCAGACTTCTGTCAGCAACTGTGGATCAGCCAGATCAGCGGTATATAAAGAATCTCGATAATGACGTTCAACCCAGTCAGTTAAGCTCAGATACAGATCCGGTGTCATAATCACTGCCGGATTAACCGCTGTCAGTTCTTTTTCTTGCATCGCCACCCGAAGACGCAGGCAGGCTGGCCCACCGCCATTACGCATACTTTCGCGCAAATCAAAGAAATGGAGTTGACTGATAGGGCTTTCACCCGTCGCAACCAGAGACTGTAGATAGGATGATACATTAGGGTTCTGTCGGCACTCTTCTGGTAAAATCAGCGCCATCCCACCCTCAGGCAAGCTTAATAACTGGCTGTTGAAAAGATAAGAACTGACTGCATCCTGCATGGATACCTTTGATGCAGGCACTTCAACAGGGATCAGGTTTTGCCCGAGGTGCGCCAGCTTTTCCTCAATTTCATTCAAGACTGACTGCTGATTTAAAAATGCTTGCTCATGATAAAAGAATACATTCCTGTTGCTGACCGCAATGACATCGTTATGGAAAACGCCGCTATCAATGGCGATAGGGTTCTGTTGAGCAAAAACAGTTTTCCTTTCATCTAGTTGATGTAAGCGTGCAATTGCTTCACTCGCTTCCAGTGTCTGACGGGCGGGATAACGCTCTGGTACCGGCCCGGCCCGGAAAGCACTGCGGCCATATACAAATAGCTGCACACCTGCTTCACCATATTCACCACAAAAACGGTTATGGTTTGCCGCGCCTTCATCTCCCCAGTCAGCATGTTGAGGTAATGGGGCATGGTGAACAAAGTAATTCGGATCTGAAAAAACAGCTTTTAACACCCGGGATGTCGTCACACTTTCCAGTGAACGATGCAGTTTGTTATTTAAGTTTGCCACCGTGAAGTGTACACGTTGGTCAGCACTGTCAGCAGAAGGGGATACCGTGGCTGCATTAGCTGTCCACATGGAAGAAGCTGAACTGAGATTGGATAACAGCAATGGGGAGTATTTTGCTGCTTTATTCAGCACCTGTGCATCATTTCCCGTAAACCCTAGCTGCCGTAAAGCAGATAAATCAGGCCGCTGTTGTGGAGGTAAAACCCCCTGCACTAATCCCATATCTGACAGTGCTTTCATCTTTGTTAACCCTTGTAAGGCCGCCTTACGAGGATTGGATTGCTGCCCGCGATGATTTATCGAGGCCTCATTGCCCATTGATAACCCGGCATAATGGTGGGTCATACCCACTAAACCATCAAAATTTGCTTCAATTCCCGACATAGTGACCTCTGTTCTCCCTGCTGTCCTTAGAAAACCAGCTGGTTTTGGAAACCGGCTGGTCAGAAAAAAGCTAACTGAAAAAATTAAGAGCGGAAAAAATCAAGCCCGGGGACGAATGTATCTGGCAGAGACAGTTTGTCCGTCACCAAAGATGCCATTGGCCATGCACAATAATCAGCAGCATAGTAAGCACTGGGGCGATGATTGCCTGATGCTCCAACCCCACCAAAAGGTGCTTTACTGGAAGCGCCGGTCAGTGGTTTATTCCAGTTCACAATCCCGGCTCTTGCTTCTTCCTGTAATCGAAGGAAAAGGCTTTCATCAGGTGAAATCAACCCTGTCGCCAGACCGAAACGGGTATCATTGGCGATGGAAATCGCTTCCTCAAAGGTGTCATAACGCTGCAAGGTCAGCAGAGGGCCGAAATACTCTTCATCAGGAACCTGACTAACGCCTGTCAGTTCAATAATGCCGGGAGTCATAAAGGTTGAATGCGGATCCGGTTGTGTGAGTGTCAGCAGGGCCTTGCCGCCCAGTGCCAGCAACCCTGATTGAGCATTCAGCAGACTTTCTGCTGCTGCCAAAGAGATAACACCGCCCATAAAAGGCTGAGGTTCAGCATCCCAGCGGGACGGAACTATCTGACGAGCCGCTTCAGTCAGCCGTTGAATCAGGGCATCGCCCTTCTCACCCTGTTTTACCAACAACCGGCGGGCACAAGTACAGCGCTGACCCGCGGAAATAAAAGCAGACTGGATAATGGTATAAACTGCCGCATCAAGATCATCATAATCATCAACAATCAGGGCATTATTCCCCCCCAGCTCCAGTGCCAGCATTTTTTCCGGCTGACCAGCCAACAGACGGTGGAAGTGAAAACCGGTTGTTGCACTACCCGTAAACAGAACTCCGTCGATTTCCCGGCAATCCAGTAACGCACCACCGGTTTCCCTGCCCCCCTGAACGAGGTTCAAAACTCCCGCAGGTAATCCGGCTTTGATCCATAACTCCACGGTTTTTTCTGCTGTGATCGGCGTTAATTCACTTGGCTTAAAGATTAATGTGTTACCAGCAATCAAAGCGGGAACAATATGGCCGTTAGGTAAATGACCGGGGAAATTATAAGGCCCAAAAATAGCCATCACGCCATGAGGACGATGCTGTAATATTGCCTTTCCATCCGGCATGGCGGTTTCTGAATAACCTGTCCGTTGCTGCCATGCCTCAATAGAAATAGCAACTTTACCAATCATAGACTGAACTTCTGTCCGGGTTTCCCACAATGGTTTGCTGGTTTCTTCACTTATCACACGGGCAATTGTTTCTTTTTCCTGTGCCAGTAAATCAGCGAATGCCTGAACAATGGCAATACGTTTTTCAACTGCCAGCTTTGCCCAGTCTGAAAATGCCCTGCGTGCAGCCAGACCAGCCTCTTCCACTTGCTTAACAGAAGCACTGCGGGCCTGCCACAGAATTTGCTGATCAATAGGCGAATGTTTAACTACCTGTACACCCTGCCCGGTTACCCACTTACCATCAATGTAATTTGCCTGATCACTCATTGTGAAGTTTCCTCGGAAAAAAGAGCAGCACAGCGAACTAAATCCACTTCCTCTACCTGAAGTGCTTCCATTTCTGCGCCAGTCAGGTGCAGTTCATCACTATCAATAGCGTCAGAGATATTCAGCAGCAACGCTTTAAAATCCTGAAAATGTAGGTTAGAAACAATGCATAGCCTGCCATCACTTTGTCTGGAGGCATTCTCTTTTCTTTTAACAGACACTAGCCGGCTGGCTTTTACGGTTCGCACATCATCGATCTCAGCCTGCAAAATAGCGCCAGCATCAAAAATATCGACCATACCGTGGTAGGAAAAACCTTCTTTTTCCAGAATCGCGCGGGCCGGCACTGTATTCTCATGTACCTGCCCGATAGCCCGCTGTGCCTCTTCCGGCAACAAAGGAACATAAATCGGATGGAACGGCATGAGTTCAGCAATAAATGTTTTGGTGCCAATGCCTGTCAGATAATCAGCCTGCGCAAACGGGACGTTGAAAAAGTGCTGCCCAAGTGCATTCCAGAATGGTGATTCGCCCTGTTCATTAACTACTCCGCGCATTTCCGCAAAAATAGTTTTCGGAAAAAGATGGCGAAACGCTGAAATAAATAAAAAGCGGCTTCTGGAAAGAAAAATACCATTGCGCCCCCCATGATAAGCCGGGTCAAGGAACAGGGTGCACAACTCACTGTATCCGGTGTGATCCTGCCCTACAATCAAAGTCTCAAACGAATTATAAATTCCCAATTCACGGGATGAGCGCACCGATTTATGAACACGGTAATTGTAGAAAGGCTCCTCCAGCCCAACCGCAACCTCCAGCGCACTCACCCCAACAACACGATGCTTTTCCGTGTCTTCCAGAGTAAACAAGAATCCCTGTTGTGAACGCTCGCGCCCATCGTGGAATGAATCAATGCTGCGTGAAATCCGGGCTGCCAGATATTCCTGATTATTTGGCAACGACGTCAAACCCACTCCAGCGCGAGACGAGAGATCGAGGATATCCCCCAAATCTTTATGTTGAACGGATCTAAATAGCATCATGATATCACCTCAAAAACTGCGTTTATTCCTGAACAAATCGCTTGAGGGCATTTTCAAGCCGGGCAAAACCGTCGTTGATATCCTGTTGTTCAATATTTAATGCCGGAGCAAAACGCAGTACATTCGGCCCTGCAATCAGCGCGATTAACCCTTCTTCCGCAGCAAAATTGGTTAATGTTTTCGCTTTACCCTGATATTTGTCCGCCAGTTCTGCGCCCAGCAATAATCCTTTACCACGTATTTCACTAAACACGTGGTAACGCTGGTTCAAATCAGTCATATGCCGGATGAATTCCTGATGGCGCTCCTGTACACCTGCCAAAAACGCCTTCTGGTTCACTATGTTCAGCACTTTATGAGCAACTGCACTTGCCAGTGGGTTACCACCGAATGTCGTGCCATGTGAACCCGGCTGGAATACTTCTGCAACATGCTGTTTAACCAGCATCGCTCCGATTGGGAACCCACCGCCCAATCCTTTTGCACTGGTCAGTATATCCGGCTCAATTCCCGTTTCTTCATAGGCATACAGATACCCCGTGCGGCCAATTCCGGTCTGTATTTCGTCATAAATCAGCAATGCCTGATATTGATCACACAGCTCTCTTAACGCCTTCAGAAAATCTGGCGTTGCCGGGATAACACCACCTTCGCCGATAATGGGTTCAACAATGACGGCACAGGTTTTATCAGAAATATGTGCTTTAATGGCTTCAATATCGTTATAAGGGAGATGAGTGATTTGTTGTGGAAGAGGAGCAAAATCTTGTGAATATTTAGGTTGTCCACCTACTGTCACTGTAAATAATGTTCTTCCGTGAAAAGAGTTTTCAAATGAGATAATTTCGCTTTTATGGCTGCCATGTTTATCTAAAGCATATTTTCTGGCAATTTTCAGCGCAGCTTCATTTGCTTCAGCACCAGAGTTACAGAAAAAAACCTTATCGGAAAAGGTATTCTCGACTAAATCTTTTGCCAGCTTTAAGACCGGTTCATTAGTGTAACCATTACCAATATGCCAGAGGTTTTCCATTTGATTGTTTAATGTTTCTTTTAATTCATTATTAGCATGTCCTAATGCGTTAACAGCAATACCTCCAGCAAAATCAACGTATTCTTTTTCATCCTGATCCCATACTCTGGAGCCTTTAGCTCTGACAGGAATAAACGGAGCTGGTGCGAAACAAGGAACCATATACTGTTCAAACCAACTTCTCTGAATTTCTTTCGTCATTTGTTTTACCTCGAATAATTAACAAGAAAGGTGGTAATAGGCGTGTATTTAAAGAGTCTTTTAAATTAATGGATATGCTCATATTTTCCATTAATTATTTCTATTAATTTTTAGTTTTATTCATTCATTGAATCAATGCTTTTCTGAAACTTAAAATTAATCTTTCAACACCTTTCATTGCCAGACCTGATTAACAATTAATCGCATCATCTCTTTGATTTTTAACAAAGTCAACACAACGTAATCACAATGAATTTACTTTTTTGATGTTTTTCACAATTTATAAAAATGATTTTTTATTCAGTTTATGCATAAACATTGCATAAAAAATAAATAAAAGGAGGTATATAATTAGGCAGAGCGAAAAACATCCGTGTTTTGCTCGGTAATTATTCATTTATTGAAGGTACATTTTACAATCAGGTATATTAAAAAATATTTGCAAATACGAATTTTTACAAAAAAATAAATATAATAATTTAAAATCAATCACTTGAATTGATTAAATCTCAGGTATTATCATGACTATTCAGATAAACTGGCCTGATGATAGTTCAACAACTTCCGGTTACATGAATGATCTTCTGGTTAATCAACTAAATAAAGGAAATGTACTTTCTCAGAGAACTGAAACAGAAAAAGTGCAGAAGAATATTGGTACTTCTGCACTGAGTCGAGTCATTGCCTGAGCATTGCGTACATCATGGGACCATTGAAAGGAAGCGGATATTCAGCTGTGACTTCAAACCCCAGCCGCTCATAAATTCTGACGTTTTTTTCATCCGAGGTTTCAAGAAACACCGGAAAACCTTCACGTTCAGCTCTCTCGAGTCCGGGATCAATAACCGCACGACTCAGTCCCTTTCCCTGAAAGTCAGGATCTACGGCGACTACCCCCAAAAACCAGCACGGAAAATCAGGGCGTTCTTTCGCCATAATTGCTTCAGATGCCTGCATTATGTTCGCTCTTTCTCCTGCGATCTTTTCAAATTCAACGGACAGCGGAACAAAAACAGACGCTGCATCTTCAATACCGGGAGCCGTCCAAATAGACACAGCCGTTCCATCATCAGTAGCCTACACATGCCCTACTGCCATACCGACTTTTCGAAGAAAGGTCTCCAGATAACGCTGTACTCTCTGCTGGTGACTGTCCTCAGCCAGAAAATGCCGCATCAAAGAATATCCATCAAAAGCACGTGTCAATGTTTGTATGCAACGCGTTAGTTGTATTTCTGATATTTCTTTAGACTCACAGACGCTCATGTTTTCGCTCCTTTATCTTATTAATACCCAATTAATTCTCGGATATATTCAGTTCAGAATGGCAAAATACATCTTTTAACAGCGATAAAATTACTCAACAAACCATCATGCATCAATTAGATATATTTATCCAATTAACGCAATAATAATTCAAGTGAATTGAAAGCATCTCTCAATCAGGATAAAAATCCAAAAACAAAACAATTCACTTATAAAAATACAAAATGAAAATAACAAGCAGCAACAGTGAAGTTTTTTTATCTGATAATGATGTTAATTACACGAAAAAAATCACATTGCATTCAGAATATTCTTAACAATTGAAGAGATAGAAAAGGAAATCATCATATACCATATTACTGGTTTTAAATATCATCAAGCATAATTTATTGGAAATAATATTAAGAATATACATAAACAAAAAACAGGTCAGTTTAACAATAGTTTAGACATCCCAGGTAAAATATATAACTCTGTTTATTTCTTGCGGGATAAACTTTTCCGACTATATATTAATATTCAGCATATTTATTTACCTTCTTTTGGTTTTCCTTTTGTATGTAACCCAAACACCCTTAAATATCAGGTAAAAAAATGCAGCAAACAAACTTATCTATCTGGCGTTATTTAATATCACGGGATGTGATGCTCAACATGATTATACCGATTATTCTGTATCATGTTGCTTTCTCTGTAGGCGGTGTTGGTACTGCCTTGCTGCTGACAACAATATATTCAGTTATTCTCAGGATTATCAGTAAAACACAAAGTATTTGGGTAGTAATCGCTCTGTTGTTAGTATCAGGACTAAGTCATTATCTTTATATACACGGATATACCCTGTTTGATAAAAAACTTGAGGAAGTTTTTGGTTCAATTAGCAGTGCTGCATCACTGGTTGCAGTCTTCTGTTTTTATTCACTAATAGGAAAACCGGCTGCAAAAACAATGGCGGAGCAAGCCATGCCGGGATTAAAAACTATCTCAGTTTATGGCAAGCCCATCTATGACAGAGTATGGCACGAAGTTTCTATCGCCTGGATTTTGGTCTACCTGTCAAAAGCAGTCGGGCTTTATATTCTTGCAAATCGAGCCGGGTTTCCCATTGATACCGTAATTACTTTTTGCGGAACACCACTGACCATACTGATGATCCTATTTAGTTTCTATTGGCCCCGATACCGCTGGCGCTCGTATCGTAAGAAACAGGAACGCAATAAATCAGAATAGCGATATTCCTGTTACTTTTTTTCGCGGAAAACAAAAGCTAGCCCTGTGATTATCGCTACCATTCCAATCATACTTAACGTAGAGAGTGCATTACCTAAAAACAAATAATCCATTAATGCGGTAACACACGGCACAAGATAAAACAGGCTAGTGACGTTAACTAAATTGCCTGCATTAATAAGCCGATAAAGTAATAACTGTGCTGCTACAGAAATAACTAACCCAAGCCATAAAACAGAGACAATAAAACCAGTGGTGAATTCAATATGAAAAGGTTTAAAAGGAACAAACAATAAGCATGCGATTAAACTTACACCATATTGCAAAGGCAGAACTTCTGAAGGCGACTGCTGAATTTGCTTCTGAAAAATAGCGCCTAAACTCATACAACCTAATGCTGACAAAGCAAAAAACGTACCTAGAAAAGAAAAATTAGTCATTACCAGCCCCTGGAAAACAACTAATATCAATCCCATTAAAGATAAGAACAGACCCAGTAAACGGCGAACGGAAAAATGTTTTTCTATCACCAACAGAGTAATAATAGGCTGAATCCCCATGACTGTTGCTAGAATTCCGGGGGTAATGCCATGCTCTAATGCAAGAAAATAAAAAATAGCATATCCGGCAATCATTAATAAGCCAGTACCCGCAACTTTTCCGATACTTCCTGACGCCGGTAAGTAATGTTTTCTGAACACACAGAGTAACAAAAGGCATAGAAAAGCGATGGCAAAACGTACCGTCAAAATGGCAAAGGAAGAACTATAATCCAACCCCCAGCGAGAAAAGATAGCGCCACTGCTCCACAATAAGACAAAAAGAGAAGTTGAACCGTAGGTTCTCCAAATATTTTTGGAGTTCATATCAAATACACCTATTATCCTGTCTAAAGGACTAATAAGTAGCATTTAATTAAGCATTTGTCATCAATCTTCAGATATTCATTCAGTTGCGTAAATTCATATTTTTCTCACTCTGTAACCTTTTGGCTAAAAACATTTTTTCAATGTAATCGACAATAATATCACTCGCATTATGTTCAAAGATATCCCGGGAAAAATGAGCGTTAATTTTCTCTTTCGAGAGAAACTGGTCAATCATCTCCAGAGCGCGCTTTCTTTCTATAGGACGATTAATAAATAAATCGATGCATTTATCAGTTAACGCTAGCCCCTCTCTCTCTGATAAGTAAGCGGGGAGCTCAGGGTATCCATATTCCGGCTGCCACAGAAAACCATACTCAGGGGGATAATAATGTTGAAGATATATTTCTAACTGTAATTGCTGGCTATAATTTTGTGGAGGCAAGAAAAAAACATCTTTATTAAGCGTAACACATTCATAAAATGTGGTAAGCCCTGCATTCGATAATACCTTACGGGCCCGCCGTAATTTTTTCAGAAAATCCTGTCTTGAAAAACAATCAACATGGATATGAGGATGTGTTTCAGCGAGTATATTTTTCAGATTTCCGATTGTTCTTCCTCCACCTGCAATCGTAATATTTTTTTCATTTTTCAGATTGGGAATAGAGAGCAATTCCTGAAGAAAATGGTAGTAAAAATCAGTTGTCTCGCTGTAAACCGTGTCAATACCACCAAGGGTAATTAATACACCATCTAATGGATGATCATCCATTAAACACTGTTGCAAAGAATCAGAAAGAATGGGAGGTATAACTTGATAATCACCAAGTTTATCACTGAATTTGGCAATATTTCGTTCTATTCCATGAAAGTCCTGAATGAACGTTTTTTCAGTTTGGCGCAGATCAGCGTGGAGATTACTCCACATCCAGAATAGGGTATCGATATAGACAATGGGTGTACCCAGTTGCGAAACAAAATTGATCGAGCCGGGATTGGTATTGTTAATGTAAAGACTGGCTCCTGAAATCAGCTCCGAATAACGTGAAAGCTCGGTAACAGAAGTCGTATCACACTCATAAATAATATCAAATAAATTCGATTTTTCGCCTAATTGAGAAGAGGTGAGTGTACCTAATAAAATTAACTTAGCATCCGCTATCAATTTATTTCGATGCTTTAACTGTTCCACAACATTTAATGTTGTCGATATCGGACCAAAACAGAATGGTTCTGCGTCAAAAATAATATACGGAATATTTTTTAACATATTATATATCTCACAAGATAATATTTATATTTCCTATATCAAATAGCTTTCCATATAACTTTTCATATAAAAAAACAAAAACCCAGCCAGAGTAGAATATTTCCATTATCTATTTTTCAAGTGGCTGCCAAAGCAGCCACTGACAAATTAATACCAGCGGAAAATTCGCATTCCTAATATAAAAGTCATGACACCAATGACAACCAGTGCAATAGATGCAGGTACAACCTGTAATAGTTCCCCGCCTTCAATAAATACTTTACGCATATTATCAGCCAGAATGGTTAACGGCAGATATTCAACGATATTGACCATCCACTGTGGAAAGTGTTTGTAGCTGAAAAAGATCCCCGATAACAAAACCTGTATCAGAATCGAAACTTCCAGTAATCCGTTCGCAGTCTGAGCCTTGCGTGCCCGGGATGCCACCAGCACTGCCACACCAGAAAAACAGATATTCCCGGCAAAGAGTAAAAGCAGAAAGGCGTAAAACGAACCCTGTATTTCTATATCAAAATAGATCTTAGCAAACTGATAAATAATCAGTATTTCAACGAAGTTGATGATAAGACAGGCCAGAATATGCGCCATCAGAAAGGTGGTCTTACGCATTGGCGTGATGCACATCTGGCGGGTGACCCGCGCGAGGCGTTTTTCTGCCAGTGCCCAGCCGACAGCAATTAAACAGGTTTCCATTATTGCCATCGCCAGTAACCCCGGTATCAGAAAATCCAGATAACGCAGCCCCGGTGTTTCCAGAATGAAAAGATTTTTATCTGTTTGCTTTCCCTCTTGCTGATTGAGCAGATAGTAAGTCAGCAGGGCATCACCATCCTGCGGGTCAAGGTAGTGAATCTGTTTTCCCTGCGCATTCTGTTCAATAACCATCTGAATATCACCCCGTTTCAATCCGAGGATCACCGCCTCACGGTCAGGATAATATTTAATATGATATTTGACCTTTACCAGATTATTCCGTCTGATTTCATCCTGATTGATAATACCGGAGATCGTGTGTTCATGCGCTGTAAACTGCTCTCCCCATTGTTTGATCTTCTGTTGTTCCGCGACTTCTGCTGGCAGAACAATGCCGATATACCTTTCGGGAATATCCTGTGATGAGAACGAAAGTCCTAATAGCCAGACCAGCAAAAGCGGAAAACCAAATGACCAGAACAGAATTTCCGGCTCACGGATATATTGCCTGAATTGTGTTTTCATCAGGTTGATCAACGCACTATTCATGGAAGCGTCTCCCTGCCAGTGTCATGAACAAATCATCCAGCGTTTTCTTTCTGATCACCAGTTCATTGATATCGGTACCGGCTTTTTTGGCACATTCAAAAAGCTCAGTCACAAAGCTGGCTGAATCGTCAATTATCATACGGATCCTGTTTTTTGATTCATCGTATTCATAACTTGATACCCGATTATGCCGGCTCAGTTCTTGCAGACGTTCAGGGAACCGGGTCGTCAGCTCAATCAGATCGCCGTTACAGTATTTTTTCAGTAATTCATCCATGCCACCCTGTGCAATAATTTCCCCTTTATTCATGATACAAATCCGATCACATAAATATTCAGCTTCTTCCATATAATGCGTTGTCAGCAGCATAGTGGATTTTTTTTCCCGGTTGAGTTTGCGCAGAATGTCCCATGTATCATGCCGGAAACGCGGATCAAGCCCTGTTGTCGGCTCATCCAGTATCAGAATTTCCGGCTCATTCATAATGGCAACACCCAGAGCCAGCCGCTGGCGCTGGCCTCCTGATAACCCTTCCACATAAGTCCGGTGTTTTTCACTTAATTCAACCAGTTCCATCACTTCCTGCACCCGATGACGTGAACAGCCATAGAAACTGCCGAACAGAGTAAGCACTTCTTTTACTCTGAGTTTGTTGATAAATAACGTTTCCTGTAAGACTCCGCTGAGACGCCGGCGCAGATAAGGTGCATCATGCTGCCATGTTTTTCCCAATACCCTGACAGAGCCTGAATCGGCTTTTTTTAGCCCTTCCAGTATTTCAACCAGTGTCGTTTTTCCCGCACCATTCGGGCCGAGCAGACCAATGAACTCACCACGATAAACATCCAGAGAAATGCCTTTCAGCGCCTGATAATCTTTGTAATGTTTCCTGACCTGCTTAAACTCAATCACTTTCTCTTCTTGTTTCTGAATAGCCATTCTCTGTATCTCATTCAGTGATAAGTTGGGAGAGAGAAGATAGTTTTTCCTTCAGCAATCCGGTAAAACAGGCCATCCCTGCCTGATTAAAACAGCAACAGTTAATTTGCATGATTGGTTTGCTATCTTCAGAAAGTGTGACGTAGATATTGATAGAGTCATTTTCCCATTGGGTGGAAATAGCCTGACCGGGCAGCGCCTGATGTTCCCGATGTTCACTTTTCCAGTAGCTGCTCAGGCGTAACCCATCCAGCCTGCTACCCGACGTCTCAGATTTGAATACATCCTGTAATATATTAATGTTAATCGTTGGTTGTGAAATTTCTACGCTGCGTCTGGCTCGGCGAATGATGGATTGCGGTGGTCTTGGCTCCATAAACAAAAAGTCAGCCAGAAAATGCGGGTAGAGCCGGGCACGCCGGAATACCTTGCTGTAAAGCCAGCTACCTGCACGGATTGCCAGAGAATAAATACCGGGGCTGCTATGCCAGCGCTGTTCAGCCAGCACACCAACCGGCAAACTCCACGGGCATTCCATGTGGTCATAAGCCGATAAAATCTTTTCCCTGACCTGTTCCAGCAAAGCAATTGTCGTCGCCTCATTTTTTCCTTCTCTATCCTTTAGGCTGTCCAGATTGACAGGCACCGGCATAACACGCAGCATGGGCGCCATCAATGTTTCACTTCCGGGCTGCTCCCTGCCTTCCAGCACTGAATTCAGCGAAAAACGGGACTGCCCGGTCATGGTGTAAATCACCTCGGCAACCAGTGTCAGAAAAACCATCTGCAATGTTGCTTTTTGCTGTTTAGCCAGCGTATCCAGCAAATCATAGCTATTTTCTGGAAATGGCAGGTAAAACTCATGATCGGTCAGCGTATTCTGGTTGAGATAGCGAGCAGGAAAACGCGCATAAGGATATCCCTTCAGATGCTGCCGCCAGAAAGCTAAATCTTGCTGACCATGTTGATGATGGGTTTCCCGTTCATAACAGACCCATTCATCAATTTGCATTTGATCCGATAAACTTAACTGGTGTTTTTTTCCGTGGCATCCCTGTTGATAAAGCCGCCAGAGCTGTTGCTCAAACAAGTGTATGGCCCCGCCATCCGCCACAATGTGAGGAAAACATAAAAACAATAAATGTTTTGATTCTGCCAATCGGAAAATCTGTGCCCGCAGATGGGGGGGCGATTTGAGATTAAATGGCGTATGCAGGAATTTCTGGCTATTTTCAAGCACCCGTTGTTCCTGCTTATCGGCATCATAAGCTGACAAATCCAGCAGGGGCAGATCAAACTCCCGCATCTGACAAAGCCGCTGCATTGGTGCGTAATCCAGTATTTCCGTGCGCAGGGAAGTATGCGACTGGATTAGCGTATTGATAGCCTGTTCCAGCACTGCTATCCGCAGTTCTCCTTCAATCAGAATACCAACCTGATTGTTAGCTGTATCCCCCAGTGCAGTAGATACAAACCAGAAGCAGTGCTGGGCATATCCCAACGGGAACCAGTTTCCCTGCTTGTTATTCCCGGTGTGGTGCAAATTCTCGGCTGCCTTGCCTCTTTGCATTTTGGCTATCATCGCCTTTCCTCCGGGTTGTCCGGCTGCACTTTGTTACGCAGATTGACCTGCTCAGCCAATAGTTCAATCGTGGAGTGTTCGTAAATAAACCCGACAGGAAATACCACCTGTAGCCGCTGTTTAATTTTTGCGATGATCTGCACTGCCATCAGCGAGTGACCATTCAGTTCGAAGAAATCATCAAACACCCCTAATGGGCCTATACCCATTTTTTCCTGCCAGATATCAGCAATAATTTCTTCCGTCTGATTGCGGGGAGCCTGATAAGCGACACTTAATACCGGGCGGGGATACAGGTTCTGCTCGCCCGTGTTTACCGTATTTCGGTCTGGTTCTGCTGGGGAATTATTTTCTGAGGCGTGGTCGGTATCCGGTAACGGTAAGCCACGGGTAGAAACAGCATAAACACTGTCCCCATGTGACAGTAATAGTTCCAGTAACCGGCAACCCTCTTCCGGCAGAATACCGTGCCTGATACTTTCTTGTTCTTCATTATCCTGATACCACTGACGCAGGCTATCCACTGCCATTCCTACCTCACGCCATGCATCCCAGCCAATCGCAAGATAGCGGGTAGATTTTTTCGTGCCTGAATGTGACTTACTGAAATTTTTCTCATCTAAAACATGTTGATGACGTGATAAAGCGTAAGCATCTTCAAAAGCATTAGCTGCACAATAAGCGACCTGTCCGATTGTGCCTATGTGGGATGCCAGTGATGAACTTAAAACGAAAAAATCCAGTGGACGGCGTTTAAACCAGTTATCCAGAACCTGTGTTCCCAGTACTTTTGACTGGAATACCTGAAGTGAGTCTTCGAATCTGCGATTCTGGATCAGCCCACCATCGGCAATACCTGCACAATGAAAAACCCCGTGGATCTGCCCATACTGGAGAACAACATCGGTCAGAGCTTTGTTGACTCTTGAAGCATCCGCCAGATCGGCAGAAATGACTGAAACAGAAGCGCCCATCTGCTTTAACTGTTGTAACAAACGGATATGGCGTGAGCGCTTATTGTCTGCATCATGAGTTTCCAGCCAGTCTGACCATTCATTACTGGGCGGTAATTCACTGCGGCTGATGAAAATCAAATGGGATTGATAATGCTTCGCCAGATAGAGTGCTATTGTGGCTCCAATACCGCCAAATCCGCCCGTAATCAGGTAGTTTCCCCCATGTCTTAATAGCGGGGACGCCGTCGCGGGTAAAACTGCGGTTTCAGTCAACGGTACATAACGATGCCTTCCGCGAAGCGCGACAATATTATCCTGATCCTCCTGTTCTTCCGGCTGTCTGAGGATCTCTGTCAGTAATGCTGATATTACGGCATCAGACGGCTTAGGATTAAGCAAAGGCAGTGACCAGCGAGCAGGCAGGGCAACATCAATACTCCTGCACTGCACCTGTTCAAACTCTTTTGGAATGACACGACATGGGCCAAGTAGCAGGGCTTTGGCCGGATCATTTCTGTCCTGTTCTGTAATCGAATGCAGTCGGTTGGAGAGGATGTCTATTTTTAGTGCAGCCGTTTTCAGTTGATTTGCTGATCCCATTCCATCTGTTGCTAAACGGTCTACCGCAAATTGACGGGCGATATGCAACAGAGATTCATAATTGGTAAAGGCAGTGTTCAGTGCAATGGAAGCTGAACGCGATATTGACCATGCATGAATGATGTTAGTGACCTTCACTTTCCGGCTGTTAAATAAATCCACCAATGCCTGATAGTCTTCGCTGTTCTGCGGATTGATGATTACCTGACGTGTGTTTGTATCTGCTTTAAAACGTCCGCCCTGTATTACCTGCCAGACTTCACCGCCCAGTTGTGTCAGTTCAGCCGCCAGCTGTTTTCCTACTCCTGAACAGTCCATAAAAATCAGGAAAACCTGCCCATTTAACCGGGCATAATCTGCCACCGGTATGGTCATTTGTTTCCAGCGGATCTGGTGACTCCACTGCTCCAGTGGCAACCGCCCTCTATCCGATGCAGCCTGTCTGGTATGAGCAGACATGTTATGTGAAGTATCACTAGTCCATGAGTCCAGACTGTAACGCTGGCGCTGGAATGTATATCCGGGCAGAGGAAGGCGGTGGCGTTTCTGTGGCTGATAAAATGCAGACCAGTCGACAGATACCCCCTGTTGCCATAGCTGCCCCAATAGATTCAGCAAATGCTGCCTGTCCGGGATAGTTTGTTTGATACTTCGGGTACTGTTGAACACCCGCTGATGTGCCGCTGAACCTGTAAACTGTATTTTTGCCAGTCCGGTCAGAGCACTGCCCGGCCCGATTTCCAGTAAAACAGGCGCTTTTGAAGGTGAGGTTTTTTGTGAGTGAGATTGCTGTATATGAGAAGCTGAAGTGCCTTCCTGTTGAGACAATAAACATGCCACTCCCTGACTGAACGCAACCGGTTCACGCAATTGGCGTACCCAGTAATCCGGCGACATAGCCTGTTCCGCGGTGATCCATGTTCCCGTTACACAGGAAATAAATGGCAATTCTGGCGCTGAGAGTGTTATGCCATCAAATGCCTGTCTGAACGGTTCCAGACATCCATCCATCATCGCACTGTGAAAAGCGTGGGAAGTATGCAGCGTGCCGGATTCAATATTATCCTCCGCCAGACGCGCTTCAAGCATCAATATGGCTTCTGTTTCGCCGGATACCACACAAAGCTCAGGCGCATTATAAGCAGCCAGTGTAACGCCCTCCGTGAGATAGCCCTGTAATGTTCTTTCATTAAGTTCTACCGCCAGCATTTTTCCGGCAGGCATCTGATTCATTAAGTTAGCCCGCCTGATCACAATCTTCACTGCATCTTCCAGAGTAAATACCCCCGCAATACAGGCGGCAACATACTCTCCGATGCTGTGACCAATGCAAGCCGTAGGACGTATCCCCCATGCCATCAACAACTGGCTCAACGCATATTCGACAACAAACAGAGCTGGCTGGGTATAACGTGTCTGATACAACGCCGAATTTTTATCCGTTTCAGGTGTGTTGAAGATTAATGAACGGATATCACGCCCCAGCAAAGGCAGCATAATCTCCGCACATCTATCCACTTCGGCCCTGAATGTTGGCTCCTGATCGTAGTACCCCTTCATCATGCCGGGGTATTGTGCTCCCTGCCCGCTGAACATAAAAATGACAGACGAGGAAACTGTACGTAACGTATTTTCCTGTATTATCCGGGATAAATAATTATCCAGCGCTGCAATTGCGCTGATGTGATCATGGCATACCAGACTGTGCCGGTAATCCATTTCATGACGACCAACATGCAGGGTATAAGCGATATCAGCTAATGGCTGTCGGGGAGATTTTTCCAGCCAATCACGGAAATTCAGCAACTTTGCCTGCAATGCTTGCGGTGATTTGGCTGAAAAAGAGAGCAATTGTTGCGGGTGAGCCGGGCCTGACGGGGAAGTATAGGGGGTTTCCTGCAAAATCATATGAGCATTGGTTCCCCCAATACCAAAGGAGCTGACACCCGCCCGGCGTACGCCCTGACACTGCCACGCTTCACCTTTTGTCGGTATATAGAACCTTGAACCGGTCAGATTAATTTCAGGATTGAGGCGGGTAAAGTTGACCGCCGGTGGCAGATAACGGTGCATCATCATCTGTGCAACTTTCATGACTCCCGTTACACCGGCCGCCGAGTCTACGTGTCCCAGATTCGCTTTGACAGAAGCCACCGCACAGCGCGGCAGCTCTGTTTCCGGTTGCTCATAAGCACTGAGCAGGGCTTTCATTTCCATCGGGTCGCCAAGGTGAGTTGCTGTGCCATGAGCCTCGATATAACTGATACTTTCTGGTGTCACATCTGCCACCAGCAATGCGCGCTGCAGAACCGCGGCCTGACCGGCTACCGATGGCGCAGTGAAACCGATTTTCTCTGCGCCGTCGTTATTTACCGCAGAACCTTTAATAATCGCATAAATATGGTCGCCACTGTCCAGTGCATCCTGTAACCGTTTCAGCACCACAACACCAACGCCATCACCGCTCAGAGTACCGGATGCCTCAGCATCGAAAGTACGACAATGACCGTCATGGGAAAGAATACCGCTGCCCTCGAAGTGATAACCACTGTGGGAGGGAAAACCAACGTGAACACCTCCGCCCATTGCGATGTCACATTCTCCGGCTAATAAAGACTGACAAGCGTAGTGTAGCGCCACCATTGAACTGGAGCAGGCCGACCCGATAGTGAAACTCGGCCCCCGCAGATTGAGCTTGTAGGATACCCGTGTCGAAAGCAGATCGTTATTATTGCCAAATAGCAGCATGTCCGATAAATACGGCCCTTCGGCAGTGTGATGATTCAATAGATAATTCATAAAATAGCTGCTGCTGGAGCTGCTGGCATACACGCCGATTGGTCCCTGAAACTTTTCCGCTGCATAACCGGCATTTTCCAATGCCAGCCATGACGTTTCCAGAAACAAGCGCTGCTGTGGATCTATTGCCTGAGCTTCCCGCGGAGAGTAACCAAAAAACTCAGCATCAAAGTCTTCAGGATGTTCCAGTACGGAAACATTGCGGATAAAATCAGCCCGCGAACGGGCCTCTATTGATATTCCTTCTGCATCCAGTTCGGCATCAGTCAATGGCCTGACAGACTCAACGCCCGCTGCGATATTTTGCCAGAATTGTTCAACATCACTTGCGCCGGAAAATTGTCCCGCCATACCGATAATGGCGATTTCAAAACCGTGCATTTCCAAATCAGACACTGATTCCACTGCCTGTTCCCTCTGAACGTTATTACCATCGGTGTTATTCATGATCCGTTATTCCTCATTCCCGCTATTCATCTTCCGGCTACCTTTTCTGCTGCATTTTTTTCTGCATTTCTGCCAGACGCTGGCGGCCATCAGTAATGTTGTTCAGACTGGTTTCTTTAGCACCCTGCATCCTCTTCATGACCGCTGATGTTCCTGCGTTTTCACTCTGTTCATGCCCTCCGTTGATAAAGCGGGCAAGCTGGTGAATTGTGGAATAATTCAGCAAATCAATAATGGAGAGTCTGGTATGACCCAGCGCATGCAGTTTCAGATGAACACGGGCCAGCAACAGGGAATCTCCCCCCAGATCGAAGAAGTTTTGATTACAACCGGGAGATTCCATATCCAGTACTTCGGCCCAGACCTGCTGAATGGCAAGCACGACAGGATCGGTCAGTACATTGTTTTTTTCCTCAGCGACAGCGGGAAGCGTCTGCGCTAATGGGGAAACGTTACTCAGTTCATGATAAGCAGCCTGTTGTGGGATATCCTGTGGCAATCGGGCAATATCAAGTTTGCCGTTTGCATTCAGTGGCAGAGAAGAGAGAGCCTGAAAATAGGCCGGTATCATGTAACGTGGCAGCCTTTCCGCCAGATAATTACGCAGCTCCATCGTATTCAGAGCCTGCCCGACATGCAGAACGATATAAGCCGCGATCCGTTTACCCCGGTTTTCCTCAATCACCCGAACCGCTGCACGTTCCACATCCAGGTGTTTACACAGGACGGCTTCAATTTCCCCGGTTTCCACCCGATAGCCTCTGATCTTGTTTTGGTCATCAATACGCCCAAGGTATTCAATGTTACCGTCAGGCAGAAAACGCCCGCGATCACCGGTTTTATACAGCCGGGCTGAGAGGGATTTATCAAATGGATTTTCAATAAACAGGGTTTGGTAGATGCTTTCCTGATTAAGGTAAGCCATCGCCAGACCCTCACCGCCAACGTACAGCTCACCCGCTGTACCAACAGGAACAGGATGGAGGAAGCTATCAAGGATATAAACCTGATTGCCCTCATTCGGTCTGCCGATTGGCACACTATGGCCTTCGGTTCCCCGGTAACGATAGCTGGTGGTAAACGTGGTATTTTCCGTTGGGCCATAACCGTTGATCAAGAGCAGCTCAGGATAACGCGCCTTAATGCGGGCTGCGTGCCATGATGACATCGCCTCACCACCGGAAACCAATTGTTTTACCGGTTGCAATATCTGCGGACGCTCATCAACAATCAGGTTAAGCAAGGATGCCGTCAGGAACAGGCTTTCTATCTGCGATTCCTTAATGATTTTTTCCAGCAGAAGAACAGACACAACACCTTGCGGGAAGATCACGATTGAGCCGCCATTCAGTAACGGCCCCCAGATTTCCCATGTTGAAGCATCAAAACTGACGGAAGCCAGTTGCAGATAACGCTTGAAGGTGCGGAAATCAACATAGCTGACATTTTTAACCAGACGAATAATGCCTTTTTGCCCGATCAATACCCCTTTCGGTTTACCGGTAGAGCCAGAGGTGTACATGATATAAGCTGGCAGACCACCCTGATGTTCTGCGTGAGAATTCAGGTAATCCGGCAGATCGGTCACCGGCATTTGTGCCAGAGCCGGCTGTTCTTCATCCAGCCATAAAACCGGCGGAAGATCTGGCATAGTGTCAGGCAGCCACCGGTCTGTCACTCGCCTATCTATGATTAACAAATCACACTGAGCATCTTCTATCTGTTCGATAAGCCGGATATCAGGGTCGTCGGTATTGAGCGGCAGATAAACCGCGCCGAGTTTTACCAGTGCCAGCATCGAAACGATTAATTCAACACTGCGCCCCAGCAATAGCGCCACATACTGTCCTTGTTTCACCCCTTTTTCTGCCAGCAGATGTGCTAACTGGTTGGACTGTTGGTGTAACTCCAAGTAACTCAGCCGCCGCTCACCGAATTCAACCGCGAGCACAGACGGTGTTTGGGCTACCTGTTCAGCAAATAATCCAGCCAGTGTTTCTGGCCCCTGATAGCCTGCATCTCCCTGACTGAAATTTTCCAGTTTCTGTTGCTGTACCATTGGCAGGAAATGATCGGCACAATGCAATGCCTGCGGATCTGTCACCATCGCCGTAAATACCGCGATATAGCATTCCGCCATCGTTGATACCAATCCACGGCTGATTTTATTTTCGTCGTAATCAAGCTGGATAGAAATTTGATCACTGGCCAGCGCCGAAGAGAGCGTAAGATGCTGAAAATGGACATCCAGTGTAAAATGGGTGCCTTCGTAAACGTCCTGCGTATGCAGCCTGTCCACCACTTCCAGCCCCACTTCCGCTGCCATCTGGCCGTAAACATGGAAATCAATATAGTTAAACAGCACCTCATCCAGTAATGGCTGCTGACCGAACTGGCGCTGAATTTCTGCCAATGGATAACGACGGTGCGGAATTGCTTCAATTTCGTTAGCAAAAACCTGCCGGATTAACTCGTTCCAGGAAACGGAGGTCAGGATTTGACGGAATGGGAGAATATTCAGGAACAGGCCATACAGATGCTCTCCTCCCTGCGCTTCAGGGCGTCCGTTCGCGCTGATCCCGGTAAGAATGTCATTCTCTCCGCTGAAAATACTGATGACCTTGACGTGCCCTGCCAGCAGGACGCTTTTCAGCGGGACGCCAAGTTGCAGCATCAAATGACGTAATCCCTGATAAACAGTACTATCCAGCGTCAGGGAAACAGATTTCAGTTTCGGGCTGGTTGCGGGGGGATGAGCACTCTGAATACCCTCCGTATGCTGTTTACGTGGCAATTCAAGGATGGTGCAATCATCCAGTTTCTGTGCCCAGTAATTTTTTTGTTGTTCATCGGCAATGGCAGCCCGCTCCAGCGCAATAAAATCACGATATTCCAGCGATTTTTTATCCGGTGCCTGCCAGTTTGTCTGCCCTGTCAGCGTGGCATAACGGTTGAAGACTTCCACGATCATGGTGTTATAACTCCAGCCATCAAAGACCGGGTGACATTCGGTCATCGTAAACTGGAAGGAGTTATCAGTACGCAGCTGAATGAAGAAACGTAGCAGGGTCGGATTCAGCAGATCAAACGGATTCACCCGTTCTGCTTCCAGTAATGCTTTTGCCCGCACATCCTGCTCTTGCTCCGACAAATGACGCAAGTCTTCTACAACAATCGGTAATTCAGCAAAGTCATAGACCAGTTGCAAAGGCTCACTGTAATTTTCCATATCGAACGCCGTGCGTAGTACATCATGGGCTGCCACGGTCTGAGCGGTTGCTTCCCTGAATGCCTGCTCATTAAACGCCCCGTTAATACGCAGATGAGACGTTCCGGTACAATGATATACGTTAGCATCCGGCGACATATTCATATGGTAGAACATACCCGCCTGCATCCGGCTGAGCGGGTAAGCATCAACGATTTTTTGCGATCTTTCCTGTGCCTGCGCCTGTAAATGCAAGCGATCTTTCTCTGATATCAGGCTGAATGGTGCAATACTCTGCGCTGACAATTGATGCTCTTTGCGACGTTCATCAATCAGGGTTGCCAGTTCTGCTACTGTCTGGTGCTGGAACAGATCCGCCAGCGTCAGCAGCCAACCTTGCTCCTGTGCTTTACCTGTCAGCTGGACACCACGCAGGGAATCGCCTCCCAGCGCAAAGAAATTATCATGGATACCAATTCGCGATACCGGCAATGTTTCCCGCCATAACTTCAGTAATTCACGTTCGGTTTCATTGCGCGCTTCCCGATATTCACTGGCGAGTTGCGGGCGTACCTGTTGTGGTGCGGGCAGGGCTTTGCGATCAATTTTTCCGTTACTGGTTAGTGGCAGGGCATCAAGGAAAATAAAGGCAGATGGCAGCATGTAGTCCGGCAGAGTACGTTTCAGCTCAGCCCTGAGCATATCGACAGACAATGCTTCAGCCGAGTGTGTTCCCGCCGGCACAATATACGCCACCAGATGCGAAGTATGCTCACCTTCGTTCTGGTAAGCCATCACGACCACCTGTTCTATTTCATCAATACGTTTCAGGGCTGTTTCAATCTCGCCCAGTTCAATGCGAAAGCCCCGGATTTTCACCTGATGGTCAGCACGTCCGAGATATTCCAGTGCCCCATCCCGCCGCAAACGTGCCAAATCCCCGCTCCGGTATAACCGCTGTCCTGCTTCTGCCTGCGGGAAAAGCTGCCGTTTATCGACAAAACGCTGGGCCGTCAGTTCAGGTCGATTCAAATAGCCCCGAGCCACACCGGCACCACCAACGTAAATCTCCCCTACGGCCCCCAGCGGTGACAACCTGCCCTGTCCATCCAGTAAAAAAATCTCCAGATCGTCCAGCGCTTCACCAATCGGGCTTTTTCCCCCCTGCAAGGCATCTGCCTGCCTGATCCTGCGATAGGTCACATGCACTGTCGTTTCAGTGATGCCATACATATTGATGATTTCAGGCTGCTCATCGCCATGCTTTTTAAACCAGCCCAACAAATTAGCCGGCTCCAGCGCTTCTCCTCCCAGAATCACATAACGCAATGACAGGGCTGAATTGATGCCGCTTTTATGCTCTTTATTCAATTGTTCATCAGCCGCCATAAATAGCTGGAAAGCAGAAGGCGTCTGGTTCAGCACGGTCACTTTTTCCTGTTGTACCCACTGATAAAAATGGCCCGGTGTCCGGCTGGTCCAATAAGGCACAATGCTCAGACGTCCGCCGTGCAGTAATGCCCCCCATATTTCCCATACCGAGAAATCAAACGCGCAGGAGTGAAAGAGTGTCCAGACATCATTTTCGCTAAAGGTAAAATGACGTTGACTGGCACTGAATAACCGCATGACATTGGCGTGCGGTATTTCCACGCCTTTCGGTATACCGGTAGAACCGGAGGTATAAATTACATAAGCCAGTGCATCAGGCTGACAGTCCATATCAGGGTTATCCAGCGGCATAGTCTGAATAAAGTTTTTTTCGCTATCAATGCAGAGATAATCCACTTTTTCGTGATCAAACAGAGTGCGGTATACGGGAGTGCCGATAATCAGCTGAATACCCGCATCTTCAACATAGAAACGAACCCGTTCCGGTGCATGACTGCCATCAATGGGTACATAAGCCAGCCCTGCTTTTAATACTGCCAGAATAGCAACCAGCATCTCCTCATCACGTTCCAGACAAAGGCCGATCAATGGCGTCAATTCTGCCGTTCTCTCCGTTTGCTGCCTGATTTTCAAAATATAGTGTGCCAGCTGATTGGCCCGCTGATTAAGCTGTTCATAAGTGAGCGTCTTGCCATTGTCAGTACTCAGTGCAATGGCCTGCGGACGACGCATTACCTGTTGCTCAAATGCCTGATGTAACGTTTGTGTCACCGGATGAGCGTTCAGACTGCGCGGCCATTCTTGCAGTAGCCACTGCTTTTCCGCTTCATTGATACATTGATACTCAGTCAGTGCAGCATGGGCGTTCCGGGCTATTTCCTGCAACAGAAAACAGAAATTAGCCTCAATCTGTTTAATCGTTGCTTCATCAAACAGGTCGGTGCTGTATTCAAATGTGCCCTGCAATTGTTCTCTGCCGTCTGCCTGTAAGGTTTTTTCCATCGAGAGCGTCAGATCGAATTTGGCGTAATCCCCTGCAACCGTGAAGGGCGTGGTTTTTATTCCGTCTAACTGCCATCCGGCAGAGTCTGAGCTATCAAAGGCAAACATGACCTGAAACAACGGGGCATAGCTCAGATCCCGTCTGGGATTGATGGCCTCCACCAGTTGTTCAAAACTCACCTGCTGGTGGGACAAGCCATCAAGTACAGTATTAAAAACCTGTGTCTGTAATTGAGTGAAATTAGCATGAGGGTCCAGCTCAATCCGGTAAACCAGTGTATTGACAAAAAACCCGACAATGCCTTCCAGCTCCAGCTGCCCACGCCCAGAGACCGGCGAACCAACAACCAAATCAGTCTGACCGCTGTAGCGATAAAGCAGCAGGTAAAATGCACTCAAGAGCGTGGAGAACAGGGTCTTATTTTGCTGACGAGCCTGTTGATCCAGTGCCTGTGTCAGTTCAGGCGATAATGCGAAACAGTGCGTTTTTCCGCGCAGGCTCAGGCGGCTGGGGCGTGGGTAATCAAAAGGCAGCGCGATAGGCTCAATGCCGGACAGTTTTTCTTTCCACCATACCATCGATTCAGCTGATTCAGCATTTTCATGCTGATCGTGCTGCCATTCTGAATAATCAATGTACTGTATGGGTAACTCCGGCAATTCGGGGAATTTGCCCTGTCGCCGTGCGTTATAACATGTTGTCAGTTCACGGCTTATAATACCGGCAGACCAGCCATCTGAAATAATGTGGTGCAGCACCATCACCAGATAATGACGCTCTTCCCCGTGTTCGGTTCCACACTGATACAGGGTAAAACGCAATAACGGAGCCTGCTGTAAATCAAACGGTTGCTGACTGTCGCGCTGCAAACGCTGCTTTTGCTCTTCTTCACTCAGCATAGACAAATCAACCGTGACCAGCGGTAAAGACACGGATTCATGGCAGCACTGATAAAGTGCGCCATTCTGATACACAAAACCTGTGCGAAAAGACTCGTGTCTTTCCACCATATCGCTGATAGCCTGTGTGAGTGCCGGTATATCCAAATGTCCCTCAAGCACCAGCGCAGTTGTGATGTGATAAATGGCGGATTTTTGTTCGAGTTGTTCATGCAACCATAAACGTTTTTGCGCAAGGGATGCTTTAAACTGAAATGTATTTTCCTGCATAAAACCTCCGGCTAAATACCCGTGACTTTGCTGGTTTCGGGTATATTCCATTGTTATTGTGTTTTTTATTTCCGTCCGCGTACGACACGTTTTATCGTGTTGTACTGTGTATTCTTTTCGATCACCTTTCCGGTCATACGAGAATCCAGAAAATGAGCGAGTTGCTTAATTGTCTGGTGTTGCAAAAGTTCAGCCAGAGAGAGCCTGACTGCCAGTTGCTGTTCAATACGGGCTGCAATACGTAAGGCATGTAATGAATGCCCTCCCAGAGCAAAGAAACTCTGATCACATCCAATTTGTTGTTGTCGTAGCACTTCACACCAGATATCCCGCAGATGGCTTTCCAGTGCCGTTTGCGGAGAATACGATGCGTTTTCTTCTTGTGGCTGATGGGAGGAATTTTGCAATCCGGACAGATGTTCCGGCAAACGCTCCAGCAAAGCCCGATAATCAATCTTGCCATTGATGGTCTGCGGCATTTCATCCATCGGTACAATGACATGTGGCAACATATGCGTTGGCAGATACCGGCTGAGAAAATCGAGTATTTGCCCTGATATTTCTGATAAGAAATCGGAAGAGATACCGGCTTTTGCTGTTGGTTTCAGGAAGTCAGGTTTCAGAGACACACAAGCCACCAGCTGCATGTCTTCCTGTTTACCGGAATATGCTGTGCCAGAACGTCCTTTATCGAAATAGGTAAGCAATGCACTTTGCTGTACATATGGGTGCTGCATCAGTTGTGCTTCAATCTCTCCCGGTTCTATCCGGTAACCCCGGAGCTTGATTTGCCGATCACGGCGACCAAGATAGAGCAGTTTTCCGTCCGGTAAGGCGCAAACCCGATCTCCCGTGCGATAAACCCGTATGCTTTCCTGTGTTCCATCTTCCAGCGGAACAGACAATGTGATGAATTTTTCTGCCGTTAATTCAGGGCGAGCCCAGTAACCCCGCGCCACTCCCAACCCACCGATATACAACTCACCGGCCATGCCAAAGGGAGTAGGTGACAAATCATCACTCAGGACAAACAGACGAGTGTTGGCGATAGGTAAACCAATCGGCATCATGCCCTGTAAATCCTGCTGTTTGTCCGCACGATGGACACAGCAGCCGACGACAGTCTCAGTCGGGCCGTATTCATTGAATACGCCAATATCTCCTGCGTCCGACAACCATGCCTGTACCGTTTCACAATTGAGCGCATCGCCTCCGATCACCAATGAATGCACATGAGATCTCGCAGTAACATTCAGATATTCCGACAGCACGCCCAGGTGAGCCGGCGTGATTTTCAATAAATGGCGATCTTTGGATGACGGTTGCTGTAATACCGTTGCTATTGCAGCAATATCCGCATCATCCTTAATCACGGTAATGGTGCCGCCATGTAATAACGGCAGGTAAAGACTGGTCAGGGTGGCATCAAAGCTGACGGAAGAATGGAACAGGCTCTGAGTTCCGTCCGTCACCTGATAACGCAAAGCGGCATCTGTCAGATAGTTAATCAGGCTGTGATGTTCAATCATGACGCCTTTCGGTGCGCCTGTGGAGCCGGAGGTATAAATCAGATAGGCCAGTGCACTGGCGTCATCAATGACCGGAGGTAAAGCGCTCGGTGGTAACGGCTCTGTCTTCTGATCCAGAGCCAGAGCAGCGATATCATGTGTAAGACTGGCAGCCAGAGCCTGATAAGTCAGTACCAGACAGCTTTGGCTGTCAGACAATAAATAAGTGACCCGCTCGGTGGGATAAGAAGTATCAATCGGCACATAACAGGCGCCGATCCTGCTGACAGCCAGCATCGCAGCGATATAATCCAGACTGCGGGGTAAATAAAGTGCAACTCTGTCTCCCGCTGTAACACGGTTGTGGTGCAAACGCAGGCTGATCTGTTCAGCCTTCTGCGCTAATTCGGCATAACTGACCTGCTGATGCCCATCAATCACAGCAGTCTGGCGGGGAGAAGTCTGAACCTGACGGGCAAACAGGCTATACACATTCCCTGCAAAAACAGGCAATGCTTCCCCCTGCCATTGTGTCAGTAGCTGCCGTTTTTCCCGTTCGTCCAGCAGGGCAATATCGCCCGGCCTTCCCGTCATATTATTGATTAACTGCTCCAACAGACGGATAAAATGCCCTGTCAGGCGGGCCACGGTAGCGGCATCATACAAACCCGTGTCGTACACCAGCGTACCATGCAGGCCGTCAGAAAATGATGCCACCAGCACCAGTGGATAATTCGTGCTTTCCGTCGCCTGAGTAAATTGGAACAGATTTTTCCGGGCATCGGCCTGTTTGGGTTGCGGGTAGTTTTCAAACACCAGCAACGTCTCAAACTCCGGCAGTTCACAGGCTGATTTCAGATCAGCCAGCGAGATATCACTGAATCTTTCATGTTCCCGCTGCTGCTGTTGAATAGCATTCAGCCAGTCTGTTGTCGTCTGATAATGGGGAGTAACAATATGGACTGGCAGAGTGCTGATTAACAGCCCGACCATTTTATCAATGCCCGCTAATTCTGCCTGTCGGCCGGATACCGTCATACCGAACAGACATTCATCCTGCTGGCTGTAACGCTGTAACAATAAAGCCCATGCCCCCTGTACCAGCGTATTGATGGTTAAGCGGTAACGACGGCCTGTTTCAGCCAGCCGCTCCGAAAGTACGGCAGACAACCGGAAGGTATGACGTTGTTTCAACTGGCTGGCTGCCCTGAGCGGATGAGCAGCGGGCAAGGGTGTGGCTGCGCCAACATCAGCTAATTGCACCTGCCAGTATTCCTGACACGCTCTGCGGTTATTTTGTTGCCAGCGAATAAATGATCGGAATGCCGGCGCGGGTGGCAGGATATTATTCAGAGGCTGGGAAACCTGCTGGTAACGAGAAGTATGCTGGTAAATAGACTCAACGGCTGTCAGTAACAGCCTGACTGACCAGCCATCAAGAATGGCATGATGATGGCTGAACAGAAGGCGTATCGCCTCATCCGGCAATTGCAGCACGGTGATGCGGAACAGCGTTCCCTGCTCCGGTGTAAATTCTTCTGCCAGATCCGCTGCCAACAGGTTCTGATAATGTTGCTCAGCTTCCGGTCTGCTATAAGAGCTTAAATCATGCTGACGCCAGTCCACTTCCTGATTGGGCGTGACAATCTGCAACGGCTGACTGGCAAGTCTCATTTCAAAACGGCTGCGCAGGACAGGATAGTGATCAGTTACCTGCTGCCATGCTCTCTTTAAGCGGGAAATATCTATTTCATGCTGACTGAGCGTAAAGCAGAGTTGTTCGTGATACAGACCGCGGCCCTGCTCTGCCATTGAATGGAATAACATCCCTTCCTGCGTGTAAGTCAGCGGGTAGATATCGTCTATTACGCCATATCGTTGCTGCAACTGGCGCAGGGTTTCCGCATTCAGGCTGGCAAGCGGGAAATCAGATGGCGTGTATGTTGTCCGGGTCTGAGCCACGCAGTGATCTGTCAGCAGGAGAAGCTGCTCTTTCATCACCATCGCCAGTTGATTGATAGTTTCATCCCGATAACACTGACGGTTATACGTCCACTCTATCTGTAATTGCCCCTCATCAATGTAGCAATCTACTGCCAGCGCATATGAAGCGGTATTATCCGCAGCATAACGATCATCCAGCCCCATATCTGCAACACCCTGTAATGGTGTCTGATGGAAGGTACGGGTAAATTGGCCCAGATAATTGAAGCAGATATCAGCCTTCGGAATTGCAGGCAGTTGATGATTGGCATTTGGCTGGGAATAGCGTAATGCACCATATCCGGTGCCGCTATAAGGAACCTGACGCACGGCTTCTTTCACCCGTTGAATTAATTGATCCGGTGAACAGAACGCTGGCAATTCCAGTAGCAGAGGATAAATGGCGGTAAACCAGCCAACGGTACGGCTGACGTCCACATTTTCATGCAGACTTTCCCGTCCGTGTCCTTCTATATCCACATGCAGTAATCCGGAACCACTCCATTGTTGTAGTGTTGCCGCCAGTGCTGCCAGTAACAAATCTCCCACATGGGTGCGGTAGGCATATCCGGTATGCTGAACCAGATCCGTAGTAACAGAAGGCGCTAATGCCAGCCGGTATTTAGCTGATTCCCTGACTAAGCCGGAGAACGGTTTTTCTCCCTGATCGCAGGGCAGTGAAGGCACGGCCTGATTCAGTTTTTGTTGCCAGAAACGATACTCTTCCTGAGCCTGCTCAGACTGGGCGTAATCGATAAGATGGGATGACCAATTAATCAAAGAGGCCGTTTTTGTCATCAGGGTCGGTTTTTCCCCTGCCAGCAGTGCCCGGTAATAGTGGCTTAAATCTTCGGTCAGAATACGCCATGAAACCCCATCTATGACCAGATGGTGAACGGTCAGCAACAAATAGTCCCCTTCAGTGGTCATGAAATGAGTCGCAGTCAGCAGCGGGCCATGTTCAATATTCAGTTGGGCCTGCCGTTCAGCCGCGGCTTTCAACAGCGCTTTTCTCGCCGGAATTGCGGTGATCCGGCACCGCTCTATCGGCAATATTGTGATTGCTTCAGCTATTCGCCCATAACTCCGCTCGCCTGTCAGCGGGAAACGTGAACGCAGTCCATCATGCTGATTAACCACCAGTGCCAATGCCTGCTCCAGCCGCGAAATATCTGTTTCCGGCTCCAGAGCATACAGATAGGACTGATTATAATGGTGCGGATTAGCATGGTGATGGGCAAAGAACCAGCGCTGAATTGGCAGCAGGGCATACTCTCCCTGTACGGGCTGAGCATTGTTTCCGGCTTTATCATCAGCATTATTTGTCTGCGTAGCTTCTTGTGTCACGACAGCGGCTAATCCTGCAATAGTCGGATAATCAAACAGCATTTTCGGTGTGATCCGCAGGCCAATTTCCCGCCCTCTGAACACAATTTGCAGGCTAAGAATAGAATCTCCGCCCAGCACAAAGAAATCATCATCAATGCCCAAGTTTTGCTGATCCAACACTTGTTGCCAGATTTCTGTCAGCTGTTTTTCCAGTGCTGTTTCCGGCATCCGACGATGCGGGCAATCAGGTTGTTCAGGTAACGCAATCTGTGCCAGACTTCTGCGGTCAATTTTGCCATTAGCCGTCAGTGGCAGTACTTCCTGTATGACCCATTGAGTCGGGCACATATATACTGGCAAGCGCTGGCTCAGTTCTTGCCGTACATTTTCTATCTCTGTTACAGTCTGGCCTGCCACCCGTTTGCTCATGACCAGATAAGCAACCAGATGCTGACGACCGTGAACGTCTCTCATCCCTGCTGCTGCCTGAACCACACCCTGACAGGCTGAAAGTTGAGCCTCTATCTCTTCCAGTTCAATTCGGTAACCGTGCAGTTTGATTTGCTGATCTTTGCGGCCCAAAAATAACAAATTGCCGTCCGGCAGATAACGGGCCAGATCGCCTGTCCGATAGAGTTTTTTCTGTGATGATGAAGAGAAAGGAGAGGTGATAAATCGGCTTTCAGTCAGATCCGGGCGGTTAAAATATCCCAGCCCTACACCCTCTCCGCCAATATACAGTTCCCCCACGGAGCCAAACGGCACCAGCTGCTGGCATTCATCCAGCAGGTAAAGCTGTGTATTAGCTATCGGGCGGCCGATCGGCAATGCGCCATCACCTTTTATATCTCCGGCCAGTGTGTCGTAGATACAACAGCCCACTGTGGCTTCCGTCGGGCCATATTCATTGATAATTCTGACTTGTGGTGCATGTTGTCGCCAGAAGCGCAGGGAACTGGCTGACAAACTTTCTCCGCCAATGACCAGCAAAGGTATTCGCCCTGCCTGTTCCGGTGATAACTGCTGGCTCAGCAGTTCCAGATGGGCCGGAGTGATTTTCGCCATTGTTAAATCCGGCAACTGTTGCCACGCCTGAATTAATGCCGGGATATCATCGCCTTCCGGCAGAATAAACAGGGTTTGCCCCTGTAATAACGGCAGGAACAGACTGGTAATAGTGGCATCAAAGGAGATGGAGGCATGGAGAGTATTTCCCTGTCTGCTCCTGTCTCCATAATATTCGCAGGCATGCTGGAGATAGTTTTTCAGCCCACGATGCGGAATGATCGTGCCTTTTGGCCTGCCGGTCGAGCCGGATGTATAGAGAATATAGGCGGGCTGCTCCGGTGAAATCGCAATATCCGGATTAGCAATATTCCCCTGATAATCGGTAACGGCTTCTGAAATAAACTGTTCCGGATTCAACAAAATGCGTTGCTGCGCTGGCAGAGCTAATCTGGCAGCCAGCTCATGGTTGGTGATCACCCGTGCGACCTGTGCATCTTCCAGCATAAACCGGGCACGATCTGCCGGATAAGTACAATCAACGGGCACATATGCTGCCCCTGTTTTCAGAACGGCAAGGATCGCCACAACCAGCATGGCGGAGCGCGGCAGAAAGATCCCCACCTGCGATCCCTGACCAATACCCTGTTTCAGTAAATCATTCGCCAGCCGATTAGCATGTTGGTTGAGCTGTTCATAACTCAACGCAAATTCGGTTTCGTCTTGTTCCCGCAGGGCAATCGCCTGTGGTGTTAGATTCACCTGTTGTTCAAATTGCTGGTGTACCATCTGATATAACAGCGGATGAGCCGTGCAATTAAGTTCGTTCGCCTGCTGCTGATATTCTTGTGGTGACAACATAGGCAACTGATAAATTGGCTGCTCTGGTGTATCACATAGGCTGTTCAGCAGACGGACATAATGCGTCACCAGTTGCGCCACCATTTCCGGTGCAAAGCACGCCTGACGATATTCCACGGTTAATAACAGGCTATCTGTCATTTCCGGCTGAGACAGTTCCTGAACAAACATCTCCTGAACAAACAACGTTAAATCGAATTTAGCTTCCGGGTTATTTATCGACTGACTGTTTATTGTGCCAGTCCGGTATTGCTGATGATGCTGCTGTGCATTGAATACAAACATGATTCTGAACAGCGGAGAAAGAGAGCGTTTTTCTGCGGGTAATACCGCATCCACAACCTGCTCAAACGGCACATCTTTGTTCGCCATTGCCTGATTCAGTGTCTGCACACTGCTACGCAGGAACTCAGTAAATGACAGTCTGATATCCACGTTCTGACGTACAGCCAGCGTGTTGAGCAATAATCCAATAACAGATTGCAGTTCGGGTTTGTCACGCAGCGTTACAGGTATCCCAACGACAATATCCCCCGTTGCGTCACCTTCCCCGCAGTAGCGCTGTAATAAAATCTGGAACGCCGCCATCATCAGGGTAAACAGTGTTGTATCCTGCTGTTGTGCCAGCCTGCGCAGGCTGGCGGTTTGTTCACAGGAGAGCGACAGACGGTGATAAGCCGCTTTTACATCGTCAGTCCGTTCAGAATGCTGTTGAGGGAATGTCGCTACCGGGGGCAGGTGATGATAGACCTGACGCCAGTAATCTAACTGGCTATGCCAGATTTGCTGGGCTTCTGTACTGTGTTCCCATGCGGCAAACTGCATATAATCGGGGGTTGCTGGTTGAATGGCCTTTTCTTCTGCCAGATACTCTTCTGTCAAATACAATGACAGTAACTCATTATCCAGCAGCGCCAGTGATTGCTCATCCACCAGAATATGATGCAAACAGACAATCAGTGCGCTGCCTTGTCTTGCATCCGTGACCAGCAATAGCCGATACAACGGTTGTCCGATCAGCTGAAAGGGCGTTTCCGCCATATGCATAGCCCGCAGTTGTAACTGCTGCTGCCATTCCTGCTCATTCTGTACTTCGATAATTTCGTGCGGGCAATCAGGTAACTGCTCACTGTAGTATTGCTGTGGCGTGGTTCCTTCCATCCGTAAACGCAGATTGAGCAATGGATTGCGACGGAACAGCGACATGATGCTGTTTTGTATCCGTTCAGCATCCCCGCGGTTTCCGGTTGTGTTAGTCAGAGAATCAGCACGGGTAAACGTTTTGATACTGGTAATGTGATAACGGCAACTATCAGGATATAGCTGATCAAGGAACCACATCCGTTGCTGGGCGAAACTCAGCGGAGCTTCATGAACGGTTTCCGGATGCAGAGGATTCACACGGGCTGTTAAATCGGCTTTTTCTGCCAGTCGCATCGGAGTACGGCAGATAAACACATCACTGACTCTGAAATACAGCCGGAACTGATCAGCCAGCATAGCGACCATTTTAGCGGCCAGCAGTGAGTGCCCGCCTGCGGCAAAAAATGAGGTATTACGTCCAATCGCCTGATGCCCCAGCAAATCCTGCCAGACCTGCATAATGGCCTGTTCTGTGTCGTTCTGGGCAGGTTCTGCAACGATTTCGTTTTCCTGCCTGACGGGTTTGGGAAAGCGCTTTCTATCTACTTTATTATTCGGCAGGCGAGGAAATTCGTGCAAAAACACATAGCAGGAAGGACACATAAATTCCGGCAATAAGCCGTTCAGATGCGATTCAATCTGCGCCTGATCAAGTTCAGTTCCAGCTTTGGGAAGTATATAGGCGACGATTGCACTGGCATTCAGGTAATCTTCCCGTACCATTGCCACTGCATCAGAAATAGCAGAATACTGGCGCAGAGCACTTTCAATTTCGCCAAGTTCTACGCGATAGCCACGAATTTTTATTTGCTGATCAATACGCCCCAAATAATCAATATTGCCGTCAGCTCTGTAACGGGCCAGATCGCCGGTGCGATAAAGGCGGGCATCCGGCCGGGAGCTGAACGGATCGGGGATAAAATGGGATGCAGTCAGGTCAGGCCGATTCAGATAACCTGCCGTCACACCCACCCCGCCGATGTAGAGTTCGCCCGCGACCCCAATCGGCAATGGTGCCTGATATTCGTCTAAAATCCAGACCTGTGAGTTGGCGATTGGGCGGCCGATATGAATCTGGTTATCATCTGTCGTTAACTCAGCATTCGTCGTCCCCACGGTGGCTTCCGTCGGGCCATAGGAGTTAATAAAACGCCGGTTTTTCCCCCAATTATGCAGCAAATCCAGCCCGCAGGCTTCTCCGGCAACGATCAGCACCTGCAAATCCGGTAAATCAGCCACAGGCAGTGCAGCCAGTGCCGATGCAGGTAAAGTGACATGAGTCACTCGCCGCGTAATAAGCTGCTCCAGCAGATCAGGGCCGGGCATGATAGCAAGGCGGGAAGCCATTAATAATGTGCTGCCGCTACAGAACGCCATCAGGATTTCCCAGACGGAAGTGTCGAAGCTAAAAGAAGCGAACTGAAGTATCCGGCTATCCGGTGGTATAGCTAAAAATTCCACTTCCGTTTCTGCCAGATTACAGACTCCGCGGTGGCGGACAGGAACGCCTTTCGGCTTGCCGGTCGAGCCGGAGGTATAGATGATATAGGCGGTATTTTCAGCCCGGACATCTGTCTGTGGATTGTCAGTACTGAATGCAGACAACTGAGGCATCAGCGTTTCAAGACAAAACAGAGGAACATTGCCGTCCTGATAACGTGACACAAACTGCTCCTGTGTTATCAACAAGCGCAGGCCCGCATCTTTAATCACATGAAGGCTGCGATCCAGCGGGTAGTCAGGATCAATCGGCACATATACCCCACCCGCTTTCAGGATCGCCAGAAAACAGATCACCAGTTCCAGTGAACGCTCAACACTCAATCCGACACAAATTTCAGGCCCGACACCTTGCTGAATCAAAAAACGGGCCAATTGATTTGCACACTGATCCAATTCAGCATAAGTCAGAAATTGCTGGCCGAATTCAACGGCAATGGCATCAGGCACTCGTTGTACCTGACGTTCAATAAGCTGATGCAGCGCAATGTTATCGCTGAAGGGGCGTTCAGTCCGGTTCCACTCAGTCAGCTGCTGTTGCTGGCCGGGGCTGAGCAGGGCTACACGCCCTACAGCCTGTTGTGGCTGGTTCATTAACTGCGGCAGAAAATAACAGAAGTTTTCCGCCATGCGGGAGATGGTTTCCGGCAGGAAACGGTCACTGGCATATTGAAATACGCCTTGTAATTCTCCGTCTTCACACCACATTTCCAGTACCAGCTCATATTTGGCGATTTGCACATCCCAGTGGCGTAGCGGAGAAAGCTGTGCTGCCCCCAGACGTTTGTGGGTAACGGGTGTGTTTTGGTAGGTAAACAGAGTCTGAAACAGTGGCGAAACCCCCGGATGATGATTATCTTCACCTCCGTTTTTTCCTGAACTGTTTTGTCCTGAATCCTCTTTGAGCAAAAGTAACAACTGGCTGAGGGGCAGATCCTGATGTGCGATCGCATCAATGAAGGTCGATTTAACCTGCTCCAGCAAGTGTTCGAATGACTGGCTGAGATCAACCTGATTACGTATCACCAATAAGCTGAGTAACAGGCCAACCGGCTGCTGCTCTTCACTATAATGACGATTGGAGACCGGTGTTCCCAACAGAATATCGCTCTGACGTGAATAGCGGGCCAGAAATGCAATAAATCCCGCCTGTAAAATCAGATAAGGCGTGACGCCATACTGATAGGCCAGAGTCTCAATCTGTTTATGGGCTGCTGAAGGCAGACTGAAAGGTATACGTCGTCCCCGATAACTGCGGGCGGCGGGTGTGGGAAAATCATAAGGCAGCTGGAGTAACGGCAGTGTTCCTGCCAGTTGTTGTTGCCAGTATTCACGGGCCGCCATTCCGGTTTTTCCGTTCACCCACTGGTGCTGGATACGTACATGTTCCCGCTGACCATAATGAGACGACCGGATAGTAAGCTCTTTTCTTGCCTGCAATTGCGTGTAGTTTTCCAGTAATTCATCCCACAGCTGTCTGACTGATTCTTCATCTACAATCAAATGATGAAAAACCAGTACAATCAGATGATTGTGCGGTCTCAGTGTCAGCCCTGCCAAACGTAATAATGGTGACTGAGCTAATTCAAAGGGGGCGGAAGCAAACTGACTGATAATATTTTCTGCCTGCAATGGAGCCTGCGCTCCGTATCGGGTCAGATCCTGCCAGAGAATATCAGCAGAAACCGTCGCAGCTATCCGGGCGGAAATCTCGCCCTCCTGCATGACAAAACCAGTTCTCAGCACATCATAACGGGCAAACAAAGCATCAAAGGCTTGTTGTAAACGATGCTGATCCAGCGCCCCCTGCCATTCGGTAACATAGGCCATATTGAAAATCGGGACGTCAGAAACCGCTTGTTGAATCAGATAAATGCCCTGCTGCTCATAACTGGCAGTATGTAAATCTGCCGTTATCTCTTCTGGCTGTTCGCTGGCATGCAGCATGGCCGCACATTGGGCCAGTGTCGGCTGCCGGAACAGATCACTGAAATGCAGCTTCAGCCCCGTTTGTTCCTGTACCTGAGCAATCATGCGAATTGCCTGTAGAGAATTACCTCCCAGAGCAAAGAAATTATCGTCACGTCCAATCGGATCAACATGCAGTAGTGACTGCCAAATAGCCGCCAGTTTTATTTCCTGTTCGCCTAGTGGAGGAACCGGATTCTGCCGGTGAGTGGCGCTTTGGCGAATAATCGGTGCCTGTAATGCCTTACGATCAATTTTTCCATTGGATAACAACGGGAATTGTGACAGAAACTGATAATCAGCGGGGCGCATGGCCGCTGCCAGATGGGGTGACAGATAAGTCTCTAATGCCGTCTCTGTCACAGTTGTCTCAGGAACCGGACGGACAAAGGCCACTAGCCTGATGCCCTGCGGTTGCTCAAATGCCTGCACAATGGCCTGTTGTATCGCAGGATGCTGTTCAAGCAGGCTCTCAATTTCTGCTGTTTCAAGGCGCTGCCCGTTGATTTTAATCTGAAAATCATTTCGCCCAAGCAGGAGTAAATTCCCCTGTTCATCAATGCGCCCCAGATCACCGGTTCGGTAAACCGGCTGGCCCGTCAGTTCTCCCTGTTCCGGTGTGATAAAACGTGCATTATTTTCAGCTCCCGATGACAAATAACCGGCACTCATATAGGGCGTACTGATCCAGATCTCCCCTTCCATACCTGCCGGAACATTTTCTCCCCTCTCATTTACCACGGCGATAACAGTATCATCGATGGGCTTACCGGCAGGGATCAGTGACCGCTGTCTGTCTTTCTCTGTAACCCGATAACAGACTCGTGCCAGTGTGGTTTCCGTTGTTCCATACAGATTGATTAATTGAGCCTGCGGTAACCGGCGCTGATAAAACAGATCCACCAGCGAACCTTTCAACATTTCTCCTGACAACACCGCATAGCGTAGAGACCGGAGGTCATGAGAAGATTGCGGGCATTCCAGTAAAACCTGAAACAGGGAAGGAATGAGATGTGTAATGCTGATTTGCTGTTCACGCATCCAACCAAGCAATTCCTGCGGTGAATAACGGATATCATGAACAGTAGGAATACACAGGGTTGCACCGTTCAACAATGGCAGCAGCATGTCCCGCAGGAAAGGATCGAACATCTGATTGATCAATTGACTGACTTTATCAGCAGGCGTTACGCCCAGCTCACGGCTTTCCCAATGAATAAAATGCAGCAGGCTGTCTTCACGCCCTAAGATGGCTTTGGGCTGCCCGGTCGAGCCAGAGGTAAAATAGACATACGCCAGTCTGTGATGCTGAGTGTCACTGTTATGAATCCGGGTAGGCAATGCGTTTTCAGCTACTCTGACAGGCGGAATGATTGAATGTTGTTCCTGAATGTCATCTGCCAGCACTTCATCTGCCAACACCAGAGAATAACCTTCGGATAAATGTTCCAGCAGTGGCAACCACTGACGACAAGTCACAATCGTTGCACCACGAAATTGAGCCAGCAATGTGGCAAGACGTTGTTCCGGCAGTTTTGGCGATAATGGCACAAACACTTTGCCTGCTTTCATAATGGCTAATGCTGCGGTTATCAGAGAAATACTCTCTTCCATCAATGTCATGACGAACTGACTGCCAGCCTGATCATGCAACGGCTGGCTGAGTCTAGTCACGTGCTCTGACAGCATACGATAGGTCAGACTTTCATTTCCCTGTGTCACCGCGATATTTTCCGGGAAACGTGCAGCAATTTGCTCAAACTCGGTTGAAATCACCATTAGCCATCTTCCTTCAATTAAAAACTTTTGCTTTGAATTAAAACAGTTGTGTAACCAGACAGCCCTGAAACGTGCCTTACAACGATCCTTTTCACATGATCTTTTTAAGACGCTTCTTTTAAAGCGCTTCTATTAAAACGACGGTGGAAAAACAAAAGGATCAGCATCTTTCAGGAAAGGAAAGCGTTCTCTGGTCTCCCGAACATGGGCAAGAGAGATGGTCATGGTTTTTACTGCCTCGGTTTCTTTTTCGTGCAGCAGGATTTCACCTAACGGATCAACCAGCATGGAATCCCCCGTATAGTCGAGCTGGTTTCCGTCCTGCCCTACACGGTTAACGCCGATGACATAGCTCTGGTTTTCAATTGCCCGTGCCTGTAACAGGGTACGCCAGTGCAGAGAGCGTCTGGCTGGCCAGCTGGCGATATAGAGTGCGGCATCATATTGTCCGTTAGTATTGCGTGACCATACCGGGAAGCGCAGGTCATAACAGATAAACGTGGCGATTTTCCACCCTCGGTACTCTACGATCAGTGGGGTATTGCCCGCGGTATATTCGTGATCTTCGTGTGCAAAAGTGAAGAGATGTTTTTTGTCATAATAGGCAATGGAGCCATCTGCATTGACCCATAACAGACGGTTATAAAATTGCTGGTTTTCCGTGATGATCATACTGCCGACAATTGCACAGTTTTTCTCAGCAGCCAGTTTTTTCATCCACAAAACACTGGGGCCATCCATCGTTTCTGCGATAGCCTGCGGTTTCATACTGAATCCGGTCGTGAACATCTCCGGCAAAACGATAAGGTCGCTCTCAACCAGTTGCGTAATGTAGCCTTCTATGTGTTCCCGGTTTTTTGCTGCATCTTCCCAAAACAAATCGGTTTGAATTAATGTCACACAGAGATCTTGTTCAATCATTGTAAACTCCGTTTTAGTTCGTATTTTTATTACAAATCCGCATCAAACAAATTTTCCATATAACCGCTGCCCGCTGACAATGAGCGGATTTCGGCCTGTTCACCCTGCTGTTGAGGTGATGGAATAAAGTTATTTTCAATCAGGTAGTTCACATAACAGGAAAGCAATTTTTTATCTGATGGCGGGCACTGGATACCGCTGCCACTAAGTAAATCTGTCGTTATTTCGGTGGCATATTTGGCCGTTTCATTCATTTCTCCACCACCATGAACCAGCGCCAGCAAATCAGTAAAAACCGAACGATAAGGTTGCCCATTGAGATACAGGCAGCTTTGTGCCAATGCTTCCATGTAAACTTCATTTTTGATGGTTTCAATGCGGTAACCGAATTCCCGCAGGAAAGCGACAATATCGTTGTATTTGATTGGATTGGGCGTCGTCAGATGAAGGGTTTTGCCGTTAAATTTACCGATATTCAAAATGGCATACAATGATGCCTGCGCGATGTAGTCAACAGGTGTAATATCGAAATCGTCCGTTGCACTAAAAGTCAGCCCGGTTTCGACCAGCGCCCTGACCATTTCATAATAAAGACCTTTGACTCTGGTATTTCTCAGTGGGTAATTGCCATTGGCACTATCGCCCCAGATGTTACCCGGACGCACAATAACCCACCTGAGTCCTTTTTCCCCCGCACGGTGCACAGCCTGTTCTGCTTCAAATTTCGTGCGCTCATAATCCATGTCATCGAATCTCTGCCCCACATCCAGATCCGTTTCATGCATGACAAAGCCATCACGGTACAGGTTTTCCCCCACGATACTGAAACTAGAGGTATAGAGCATGGGGATATCACCCCGCAGACAAAATTCAATGACATGACCTGTTCCCGTCACGTTGACAGCAGCAAGGCGGCTATAAGATGCCACCAGATTTGTCCAGGCAGCACAATGGATCACCCTGTCAATTTTACCAGCCAATTCAGAGTAAAAGGGTTCTGTCAGCCCAAGATTGTTTTCTGTAATATCACCCAATACAGGAATAATGCGATGTAAACTGTCGCGGCTCCGTTTTTCCGGATCGTAGGTAAATAAAAAATCTTCCAGACGCATCAGTGCCTGCTGATTATTTTCAGCTCTTGTCAGGCAATACACATTCGCATCAGTTGTCATCAGAATTTCAAGTAAAACTCTTCCTCCCATAACACCCGTTGCACCAGTCACCAGAATGTTTTTGATATCCTTTTGAGTATTGTTGAGCATGTTCATCCTCTACGTTATCTACGTTAATGGGTTAAACAGGTTTCATATGGTGCCGACGCGCATTCCGCCATCCAGCGGGATCACCGCAGTATTGAGATAATTGGTTTTACAACTCGCCAGAAACCCGACAACTTCCGCCACATCATCTGATGTTCCCCAACGTCCGACAGGCACAATGGAACGTACGATCTTATCTTCCGCTGCTGATTCCATTGGGCTTGAATTGACAAACTGTTCCAGCATGTCAGTTTTGCAGACCCCCGGAGCAATCGCGGTCACGCTGATATTAAGAGGCCCCAGTTCGCGCCCCCAGGATTCAGTAGCAGAAATCAGCCCCGCTTTTGATGCGCCATAGGCCGCACCACCCGCCGCGCCCCAAATACCGGCAATCGAGGCAATGTTAATAATGCGTCCGTATTTCTGCGCTGCCATGTAACGGACAAAAATCGATGTGCAGTTAAAGGCACCGGTCAGGTTGACATCTATCATTTTGGCGACTTCCGGTAATCCCTGACCTGACAGGCAGAAAGTCCGGTGAATAATGCCGGCATTATTCACCAGTACCGTGATCGTTTTACCCCATGTTTCAGTGATCTGTTGTGCGGCCTGCTCAACAGAGGCGGGATCAGTGACATCCATTTCAAATATCGCCAGAGATTCCGGCTGCCCGAGACGCTCCTTAAGGAGCGTCAGTTTTTGGATGCTGATATCTGTTGCAGCCACCTGATAACCGATATCCAGCAAAGTTCTGGCAATCGCGGTGCCGAATCCTCCACCAGCCCCGGTGACAACAGCAATCTGCCGACTCATCCGGTGATCCCTTCTTTAAAAGCGATATCAATCACTTTACGGGCATTTTCCATGGCATCGAAAATCCGCTCTTCGAAGAAACGCACGTCATCCTGTGACATCAGCAGATTGGGGTACATGCGGGATAATGGAGAGAACTGAATGCCATAGCGTTTGGAAATTTCACGGATGATGATGTCGCAGAATTTGACTTTATCGCTGTAACCTTCAGTAGACATAACCGGTGTATTCTGAGAGTGATACACCAGCGCCGTCGGCATACCCTGCACTACCAGTGGTAAATCGACCGCTTCTGCGGCTTTCACAAAGGTATTCGAAATCTGGCGCATGATATCGCCCATCCGGTCATAACAACCGGGATCCTGTTCAATCAGGCTGAAAGTGGTTTTAATGGCAGCTAGTCCGAGTGGATAACCGTTGAAAGTCCCGGCGTGAATAACTTTGCCGCGGGTATAGAGATTCATGATATCCCGACGTCCGGCAATGGCCGAGATTGGCATGGCTCCGCCTCCCAGCGCTTTACCAAACGTCGCCAGATGAGGTGTCACACCCAGTATTTTCTGTGCTCCACCCAGCCCGATACGAACGCCGGTAATGATTTCGTCGAAAATAAGCACGATATTGTATTTTTCACACAGTGCTTTGGTTTTCTCCAGATAGCCTTCGACCGGGAAAATACCCCCGCCATTAATGCAGATCGGTTCCATCAGAACGGCACCAATTTCATCGTGGTAGCGCTCTATCGTCGCCGTCAGAATATCAATATCATTCCACGGCAACATAAAAGACTGATCCGTCATCACGTTAGGATCACGTCCCAATGTATCCAGCAGATCACCCTTGAACTGCTCCGGCACCGGATACGTCAGATCCTGTTTCTTACGCCAGCCCATGATATTGTCTGCATTACCGTGATAGTGACCGTGGAAGCGGATAAAGCGGTTTTTACCACTAAAAGCACGGGCGAGACGCAGCGCATTTTGTACAGCTTCGGTTCCGCTCAGGCAGAAACGCACCATTTCAGCACAAGGAATATGTCTGACCATCGTTTCACAGACAGCAACTTCCAAATCACAGGTATCAACGGAAGTGACTTTATTCATATATTCGATCAATGAGCTGTTGTAAGCCTCATTGTGATGCCCGACCAGTAATGCACCGAATTTACAAAACATATCCAGATGTTCATTACCATCCAGATCCCATACACGGGATTTTTCCCCGCGATTAAACGGGATGACTAACGGACGCTCAGGATCGCCAAAGTTATAGTGCGATCCTCCGGGCATCAGATCCCAGCATTTCTTATAAAAGCCTTTTGAGTTATCCAGACAGAGTTTTGTTGAAGCATCCATAGATTCTTTACTCCTCACCTTTGATTTTTGATCAGGTTCTGTTTTTTGATTAGATTCTATTTTTTGGTCAGGCATTTGTTTTGTAATGATTTTTTCTGCAACGATTTGTTCTGTAACACACTGTTTTGAACTGTATTGCCCGTGACTCAACAACAGATGCTGTTTTACCTGTTCAGGTACAGCAACATTGAGTAATTCGAGTAATGCTATGCGGGTAAGGCAGGCCGCCCCATTCATCAGAAGTCTGGCTATATCGCTGACATGCCGGTTTTCAACCGCCTCAAAAGGAGTGCCTTTCAGCCATTCATTCATGGCCCCCATTGCTGCACCACACCAGATTTGGTAATCCATATTGCGCACAGGATCGCCGGTAATCGCCCAGCGTGACGACTGACCGAGATACCACTGGAATACCAGCGCCATTTTTTTCTTCGGCTGTTTTTCTGCTTTGGCGATAATGTCGGGCTGATGAGTTGAGTGGAAATAATCGATGGTTTCTTGCCAGATATCTGACAGCGGTTTATGAAATATCTGTTTTTCCAGCAGAGTTATTTCTTGCTCTGGCAAGTCATCCAGACTGTCATACTGTTTATACAGGCTGTACAGTTTCTGTGCCCGTACGGCATACATGCTGCCTTGTTTCAAAACCTGTACTTTGGCACCCAGCTCAAACATATCCGCTGATGGCGCGGTAGCAACGTCACTGATACGAGCCTGCCCCAGCATTTTTTTCACGGCAGAGGATGTTCCTGCTTCCACACAACTCTGATTGACTGAGCCGGTGACAACGTAAGCCGCTCCCAGTGCGAAAGCGGCCAGAATGGCATGGGGTGTCCCCAATCCCCCTGCTGCGCCGATCCGCACCTGATAACCGATTTGGCTTTCATCTGCCGCGATTTCATCCCGTAGCTGTACAACCGAACGGAAAATACAGGCCAGTACGCCCTGATCGGTATGCCCGCCGGAATCACCTTCTACGGTAATATCATCTGCCATTGAAACCTGACGGGCCAACTCAACCTGTTCAGTCGTAATCAGGCCGTCTGCCCGCAGTTTTTGCAGCAGATTTTCGGGAGCCGGGCGCAGAAAATGTTGGGCGACTTCCCGACGGGAAACTTTCGCTATCAGGCGATGGCGACGCAACACGGAGCCATCTGGCTGTTGAGCCAACCCGCTGACACGATAATAAACCAGTGCCGGACTGAGATTGATATAAGCTGAAGCCTCGATTACCTGCACCTGATTTTCTATGCACAGACGCACACAGGCCATTTCCCAGTCCGGATTACCGGGGTTATGCAGCAAATTTACCCCGAACGGCCCTTCCGGTAATGCCTGCCGAATACGGGCAATCGCTGCGGTAATCCGGGGAATTCGCAAACCACCGGAACCAAAGATCCCCAGAATTCGTTGCCGCCCCAATGCAATAACCATCTCTTCAGAGTGGATACCGTTTGCCATTGCACCGGCATAATAGGCGTAGTCCACTCCATAATCTGCCATAAAACCGGCATTCCCCAGACTGTCTGCCGTTATTGTAGGCAGACTTCCCAGAACAGTAAACGGGTCTGTTATTGGTTCATCCGTTGATAGCAATGCAATAGAAGTGCCGGATTTAACTACCCTCAGTTCAGTGCCCAAATCCTGCAAACGGGAAACGCTTTCCATCGACAGGCTGTTTTTTGACAAACTGTTTTTTAACGAGCTTGACGCAATAGTTCTCGGCTGATTCATTTTGCGGCTTCCTGTTCCGGCGCTGCCGTTTGCTGTGGCTGACGACGGATGTACTTCACCCCCATGTTGTCACTGATACCCACGACATTGCCGCGATAAAGGGTTTCTGCGATGAAAAACAAGGTGATTGAATCCAGTGTGCCGTCCTGCTGTTTATCAGCGGTATAGCGGGCATCAATGGATTTACAGGTCAGCCGGAATTGCAGTACATCCCGCGTGCATTTCACTTCACCGCGGAATTTGGCGCTGGTCGTATGTTCTGTCAGTGTTTGTGCTTCCAGATCAGGCAGAGAATGCAATCCGAGATAGAACAAGTAGAATTTCATCAATTGCTCTGAACCTTCTACCAATAGTGTTCCCGGCATGACCGGATCATTTTTGAAATGTGCCCTGAACGCCCAGTGTTCAGGATCGATATCAAACTCCCCCACTATCTGCCCCAGACCAAATTCCCCGCCCATTTTGTCAACGCTCAGGATCCGGCTTAGCATACGGGTATCCGGCGTACACAGGTTTTCGCTATGAGTGCGTCCATAGCGGGAGCCGAAACAGGCAGACAAATCCCCATTCATGACATGAGTAATATCTTGTTGATTAAATGTGGTTTTGTCGCAGTGCAGAAATGCGCTGGGCAGGAATTCAGCATACGATGGTATTTTCTGTACCTGTCTGTCTGGTGATGACTTATCCGTTAATAAAAGCGTGAAGGGATTTTCCGTGATCGCAGCCCTGGCTTTGGCAAAATAAGCCTTACTGTCAAATGCACCCGCTTTTTCGATTTCCTTACGGCTAAAGAAACCCGATGTGGCGACCAGCCGGAAAACCAGACGCTCCCCCACATAGCAAAGATATTCATAACCCGCCAGAAACCGGCTTCCTACCCGTATGACAGAAGTGATATTGACACGTCCGCGCAATACTTCTCCGGCTTTCGGCATTTCGCTGTAAATTGTCGTACTACAGTCAACCGCGCGGTAACAAAGCTGTCCTTTGAACAACATGTCACAACCAATCACGGTAAACGCGACAATCATCGCATGGGATGATTCCAGCGCGACGAAGGAAGGAACGCGGCCATTAACGGCATACCACGCATTTTCAGGAATATCGTATTCCCATTCGATGTAACAAGGTTCCAGCTTGTCTTTAACCGCAGAAAGCCCCGTAATACGGGAAACAAACATAAACGGAGGGGATGGCATACGGGTACGGATCGGGTAGTTATCGACTTCGGCATAATCCGCTCCCAGTATTTTTGCCACGCTCCCGTCGGTCAGCTCCAGTAATTGATGTTCATCAAAAATGACAGGAGCAGCCACTGCGGTTTTCTCAGCCATTGGCGACGCCTGATTGACTGATTCTATCTCAGTGGATTGCGCTAAATTCTGTTTTATCAGTTGATAAAATGTCTGTTCCAGTTGCAGATAACACAGCTGAGTACGGGCATTGCGTATGAAATGGTTTACTTCCGCTGGTGGAAGGGCTTTTTGAGTAGTTTCAGCTTCTTTTGCTGATACGGCCTGTTGTTGTGCAGAAATGGCTCTCAAAGGTGCAAATCGGGCTAATGTCTGCTCATTGAGAATAAATTCTTCTACTGTTTTTTCTCGTGCGGTATAAGTCGTCACTTTCAGGCCCGGCTGATTTGATACCGGCGGCGGTGTCAGACGTGCGCGTTTTCCGTTTTGTGGTTCACTTAAAATGACATGGCTGTAAGAACGGTCAATACCTAAGTGACTGATGGCAGCACGGCGCGGGGCACCCTCTGAAGCAGGCCATTCCTGAGTCTGTACCGGTAAATGGAATTTACCCGCAGCATGCTGGGCCAGTGTCTGTCTCTGAGGATAATCCGGTAATATCGGCAAATAACATTGCGTCAGTTGCAGGGCGGATTTGATAATGGCGAGCAAACCCGCAGATGCCGATAAATGGCCATAATTTGCTTTCAGCGTACCAATGGCCGCAGTGGGTTTTCCGTCTGGTGCGCCATAAACCCGCTCGAGTGCGGACAGTTCCGTCTCAATCTCGCCGGATCTTCCCCCGGCATACAGTTCAATATAGCCAACCTGATCCACACTACAGCCCGCAGCAGTCAGGCTTGACTGTGCAGCAGCAACAATCGCGTCTTCATTTATCCGGAAATCAAGTGAATGATCAGGTACGTAACTGATGCCAATGCCATCCAACATGGCATAGGACGGCGTTTTCTCCTTGATGACATCCTGTTCACGCTTGAGGACAATCACTCCTCCCCCGTCCCCGACTATCTGATTTCCATGATCGGATTGGTGATCCCACAACACATTTTCCAGACTGCCACCAAAACTGCTGCTGGCAATCATGACTGCATCCACGTGCTGTCTGCTCAGCATAAACTGAGCCAGTTCCAGTGCCTTAAACGGAGAACTTTCTTCGTTATAAAGCGTAAAGGCCGGGCCATTCAGTTTCAGATGTGCAGCCAGACGGCTCGCCACAATATTACCAATTCCGCCGGTGATGCCTTCGGGATAAGGTTTCGGGAACAGGCTATCTTTAACAATTTCCTGCAATGCAGTGGTATCTTCTGCCGATAGCTGAATGCCGTGGCTCGCTAAACTTTGTTCCAGCTGCCAGCTGATTTCATTACGTATCTGATAACGCAGGCAGCTGTAGTCAATTCCTCCCGCCACAATGACAGCGATATTACGTTTGCTGCCATCCAGCTGATATCCCGCATCAAGAAAAGCCCGCTCCGCAATTGGCAACAAAAACAGATGGCAGCTTAGATGCGCTCCGATAACATTGGGCGGTAATTTGAATTTCCTGCAATCAACGTCAAAAGTTTCAATATAGGAGCCTAACGGTGGCTGACTGATCCCGCGCATCGCCAGAATATCCGGGCGTTTTTCCATGCCAATCCAACGGGTTTTCGGCAGCGGATAAAAGTGTTGGGTTCCCTGCTGTAACGTTTGATCCAGCGTCTGGTTATCTTCCGTTTTTGCCAGATGAACACCAATACCAACAATCGCCAGACGTTCCGTTTTCTGCATTTTTTGCATCTGGGAGGGGATACAGGCGGATCGCCGTTCAGGACTATCTTCACTGATGACCATATGCCCGTTGACGCCACCAAAGCCAAAAGCATTAATACCGGCTCTTTTGGGGCGATGACGCTCAGGCCAGGGTCTCGCCTGCCGTACGATATGACTGATATTAAGCTTGCCTTGCGGTGTCGATACCAGTTGATTAACCCGTGGCGTGGCGGGGATCAGATTATGCTGCATGGCTAACAGCACTTTCAGCAGACTGCCCATACCTGATGCCGTCAGCATATGGCCATTGATGGCTTTATTAGCACCAATTAATGGAATGTTTTCACTTTCATCAGAATTTTTACTGCCACCAAAAAAGGCTTCAATCGTTGACAGTTCGATTTGATCGCCGATATTGGTGCCGGTAGCATGACATTCAATATAATCAATTTCCCGCAGACAGTTCTGATAGGCCCGCTCCAGTGCAATATTCTGTCCCTGTTGATCCGGCACCAACAAATGTTTAGTACCAGCATCATTAGATAACCCAATGGCTTCAATCACCCCATAGATTTTATCGTTATCACGAACCGCATCTGAGTAACGCTTAATAGCTACAACGCCAACACCTTCACCGGCTTTTACTCCTTTGGATGATTTATCAAAAGGAATAGAATCCCCTTTTTCCGGGAAAACCTGCAATATATTAAATCCGTGATCGATATAAATATGATCCACATGGCAGATTGAGCCAACCAACATCATGTCAGCCTTATGACTGAGAAGATAATCCGCTCCCAGTCTGATGGCATACAATGCCGATGCACAGGCGGCATCAAGGCAATACCGAGGCCCGGCCAGCCCTAATGCTAATGCTGCAATTGTGGCGTTATAGCCACCGGTTATTAAATTCTGCTCAGAATGATTAGCCTGAGGCCAGAATTGTTTAAACTTAAAATCCGGCTGACCAATTAATTCCCTGATATAAGGCTGTAATATTTTATGATAAAACGGATTCATTAATTGTTTAGTGGAATGAGTCGGCATACCGATACTGCCAAGAATTAATCCGGTTTTTTGCAAAATATTTTTATGCTGGCGATAGCCACTATCATTTAATGCCTGATCTGCGGCATAAATTGTCCATTTAAATAGATCATCCAGTGTATTTAATTCTTCTTCCGGCAAATGATAACCTTTGCCATCAAAATGAAAATCACGAACATGACCATTATTAATATAATTAATTGTGTCAGGTTTAGCCGCTTCAGAAGAATAATAACAGGCCGGATCAACACCTAATTCCTGAGCTGATAAAGGGGTGGAACAATCTTTTTCATGTAATAGATTATCCCAGTATTTTTCAGGGGAATCCGCGCCGGGAAATAAACATCCGACTCCAATAATAGCAATATGTTCCATAAAGGAGAGACTCCTTAATATGATAGCGTTTCCCTGAGCGGATATTTTCGCTCAGGTCTATTATTTTATTATTTACAAGCCATAATTATTTTTTCTATACACTTCGTCTTTCAAGGTGCTTTTTTGTCGGTCACATTCATTTACCACTACGACGCACCCTGAAATCTGTTGAAATATCATGGTGTCATTTTTTTCGGGGCCATATACATTCTTCCACCAATAGTAATCTGGCGTGTGCGGGAGTCGCAGAACTCACGGACAAAACGCTGTACTCCTTCTTCAAGCGGGATAATCACCATATTCTGAGCTTTATAGGCCCGCTTAAGAACATCGCTGACCATTCCACCATCCCACGGCCCCCAGTTCACTGAACGGATTATCTGTTTGTTTTTGTTCCGGAACGGCAGGTAAGCAAATTTATTCAGTATTTCATTCGCCAGTGAGTAATCAGTCTGCCCCGCATTACCAAAAAATCCGGCAACTGATGAAAACAGGATGATATGGCGCAAAGATGTGCAGTCTAGTCCGCGACACACATTTTCAAGCCCCCTTACTTTGGCATGAAAAACTGAATGCAGATCGGCCAGCGTTTTCTTTTCGATCCGCTTATCCGCCAGATTACCAGCACCGTGAATCAGCCCCGTTATCTGACCGAATTGCTGCTGTGCTTTCTCCAGTGCAGTTTTCACTTGTTCCGGCACAGTAATATCACAATGCAGATATATCACCCGTGCCCCCACCTGCCTGATAGCCTGTAATGTGGCATTAATCTCGTCAATATGGATCAGGCGGCTTAGCATGTTATTCACTTTCACCGGTGTCGGCTGAATACCTTGTTCCTGAAGGTAGTCAATGGCTGCGGCTTTACGTTCAGGCAGTGTTGTTTTACCTGCTGACCATACCGGCAGCGGTGCGGTAATATCAGTACGCCCGAGCAGGATAAACGCCGCCTGACTCTGTTTTGCCAGTTCAGTAATACAGTGTGCAGTTATGCCGCGGGCACCTCCGGTGACAACCAGAACATCGCGGGGGCTGACCTGCATCTCGGGTGTCACTGAGAGTGCTTTTTCTTCCCTCAGTGCTAATGTCATGCGTTCATTATTCACGCCACGCCCGATTTCGCCCATCTCAGTCCGGTTGTCCTGAAGTTCTTCCATCACTATTTTTGCCACATCGCTGTCTTTGACTCTGACATCAATGTCTACTGTCCGGCAGAAAACATTAGCCCATTCAATGTTCAGCGATTTTGTCAGCCCGGTGATACCCGCAGAAACGACAGGTAAGTATTCACGGCCAGAGGTCAGCAGTTCGCCATCCCCCCGCATAATTACCATGAAATACCCCGATCTTTTCCCATCACCGGTAAGACTCCCTTGCAGGCGTTTAGCCAGCAGAAAAGTTGTCTCAACTGAACGATAATCCTGCTCACTGAATACTTCAGCCAGCCCCTTAACTTGCTGTTTGACCGCCTGTAAATAGATAACGCCGTCAATAGGGCCATGTTGCTGTTCAATATCTGTCAGGGCGGCATCCAGTAGCGATTCATCGCTCATTAATGCCTGATCCCGTCTCAGTGACATAATAACGACCCTCTGGCCCTGCGCTTTCAGTGACTCAGCAATACTATTCGCACAAGTATTCGCACAAGTCGAACCGGCTGTTTCTTCATCGACGATCAGCCAGCATTTCGGGGATGAAAAAACATCCTGCAAATGCTCCGGCATCGGCAATGCTTGTTTGACCACGGCAAAACGGGAAACCGGCGAGGCAGCAAAAGGGTCTTTTTCAGTTTCTTTGTTCAGTGCTTCTTTATTCAATACAGTGTGATGATTCAGTACAGGCTGAACCGCAGAGGTTTCTATCCGTTGCGATTCAGCCAACTGCTTTTTTACATTGGCACTCGCAGATGATGTCGTTGATGTAACGAACCCCAGAGAGCGTAATTTATCTGATTTCTCGTCTCTGTCCGCCACTATTTCTTTCTGCTGCTTTTCAACAGGATGGCTCTCTGTCAGTGATGAGGATTGCTCAGATCCCAAACCATTATCCCTGCTATATAAGGCAGCAATCGCTTCATCAACCATCTCCCTGAAGAAGCTACTCATTCTGGCGATAGTACTCAGTGAATCGACTTCGAAGTTTTCCAGGTCTTTATTTCTTGATGTTTCGCCGTACAACTCCAGGTTTGCCGAGAAGGCATCAAACATGGCGCCAAAAATTTCCAGCCGTTTGATGGAGTCAATCCCCAAATCGGCTTCCAGATCCATTTCCGGGCTGATCATATCTTGCGGATAACCCGTTCTTTCACTGACGATATTAACCAGTTGGCTGATAATGTTTTCTTCGGTGATCTGATCAAGACGCCTGACCAGCTTTTCTATTTCCGGAGTGAGTTTTTGTGCTTTTACTTTGATTTCAGCCTGTTCCGGCTCTGGCTTAACAGGCTCATTGGCAGGTTCGGAAGCAGCCATTGATACCATCGGCGCAACCGGCATTTCCTCGGTTTCAGGCAATTGAGGCATTTCCGGCACGACTGGACGTACAGCCACAATCTCTTCCATTCTTTCTGCTGAGTGGATGTTTGTCTCTGTTGTCGAAACTGGTTCCACAGGCTTAACCGGAGCAGAGTATTTCACAGTCGGCGACGTCACATGGCTAACGGATGGTGATGACTTAGGCGATGATGGCATAGACGATAATGACATAGCAGAAGTTACCTGTCCGGACTGGAACAGACTCTGCTGAGTCATGAAATAACGCTCGTGGTTGGTATGGTACAGTTCAAGATTTTTATCCAACAATTGAACACTCTGACTCAGGCTGGAGAGCATCACAGGCAGATTCTGATGATCCCGGCAGGTTTCCATCAAACTGTATTGTTTTTCCAACAGCATACTCAGCAACTGAATATATTCTTTCTGATTTGTCTGGAATTGCTGATGTAGTTGGCTCATCACTTGCTGGGCCTGCAACAGTTCATTTAGTGTGTCGGCATTCAGGCTTTCACTTATTTTATTATTCTGTTCCATAGGGTTATCTCGTTTTTGAATAATTGTCAGTACGTTCTGTCGGATAAATTCGGCTGAAACGGGCTGGTTATGCTCTACCATTTTTTCGGTTTCAATCTCGCTTTTAAGATCACTTTCAGCGATAACTTCGACTCTACTTTCAACTTCATAAACAGGGGGACTTTCAACTTCTGCCTGTACAGGCAAAGATCCTGCGATAAACCGCTCAACAACAGCATGGTCGCCAACACGTAAGGCATGCTGACGCCGGGCTTTATTTTTTTCAGACAGGAAGAAACCGCCACTTAATCTGAATGTCAGACGTCTGTTCTTTTCTTCTTCCACAGGCTGAATACGGACATACCGGTTGATATCCCGCAGTTTTACACCTTCTGCCAACAAACGGGCCTGAACACGGGCGAGTTGTAATCTCTCCTCCCCTTTATCGGTGGGGTTAGTTGAAATCACGGTGTGCTCACGATTTTTCAGAATATCGGACACGAGTTTGCCCAGAACACCTTTGGGCCCAAACTCAACAAATAAACGCCCTCCTTGTTGGTAGATTGCTTCTATGGTCTGGCGGAATTGGACGGGTTTTATCAGCTGCTCTGCCAGCAATTCTTTGATCAGCTGAGGTGAGCGGCTATAAGGTTCTGCCGTTGCACTGGAAAATAACTGGCATTCCGGTGACTGAAAGTTAATATCCGCCAGATATTCACGATAAGGCTGATAAGCGGGCTGGATAAACCGGGTATGGAAAGCGGCAGATACCGGCAGAATACGGCAATGAATGCCCTGTTTTTTCAATTCATTATGCAGCTGATTAATCTGAGCAGTATCTCCTCCGAAGACGACCTGCTGTTCAGAGTTATCATTGGCAATAATAACGCCTGTATAACGGTGGAGTATTTCTCCACGCCGGTCATGAGGTAATGATGCCGCCAGCATCGCACCGGCATCAGAACCTGTACCACAAAGCTGACTCGCTGATGCGGCGGCTCTGCCTCTGGCAAGGGAAACCCGATGAAAATCTTTGTCGGAAAGCACGCCCGCTGCCCAAAGTGCCGTTACCTCACCATAACTGTGACCCGCCACAAAATCAGGCCTGAACCCCATATTTCCCAATATATTGAAATAACCGGCACTGACTGCACCCAGTGCAGGCTGAGCATTAGCGGTATCTGTCAGCCGCTGCTGCTGCCCGGCATATTCTTCATCTGAGAAAGCCGGAACAGGGTAAATGATCGGGGATAATTCGTGACCTGATTCACTGACGGCAACATCATCCAGCACTTCCAGTGCCTGACGCATTTCAGGATAGTCATTGGCAATATCCCGCGCCATATTGACATATTGCGAACCCTGACCCGGAAACAGAGCAACGATTCTGCCATCCAGCATTTTTCCTTCAGGCTGATAATAGATCCCGTGAGGGTGTTCCCAGCCTTCTGTACTGTTTTTCTGTAATTGCCTGATCGCAGTGGAAAGCAGCTCCACCGTTTGCTCTGTCGACTGAGAAACGAACAGTATTCTGGCCTGATGCCGCTGTAAATTATCAATATCCTGTTGTTCAAGATGCCGGCGGATAGCATTTTCCGCTGAACCACGGGTAAAGAGGGATAATGTGGCTTCACACTGCTTAAGTAACTCAGCGGAGTTTTCCCCTTTAAGCAGCACAACCCAGGGGGATTCATTCAGCCGATAACGGCCATTTGCCTGTTTCTCGTATTCTTCCAGAATGGCATGAAAGTTAGTTCCGCCGAAACCAAATGCACTCAGTGCCGCCCGGCGTGGCGCATTTCTGACCGAACGTAGCCACGGTCTGGATTCACTGTTGACATAGAACGGACTGGTTTCCGACATCAGCAAATCTGTCGGTTTTTCCACATTAATTGTGGGTGGTAATACCTTATGGTGTAATGCCAGTGCCACTTTGATCATAGAAGCAGCACCAGCAGCGCAACGGGTATGCCCAATCTGGGATTTGATACTGCCGATTGCCACCGATTTCGGCGGAAGCTGAAACTCCCCAAAGACTGCGTGCAAACTCTTGAGTTCAGTATCATCACCGGAAGCGGTGCCGGTGCCATGTGCTTCAACGAGCTGAATATCAGCCGGCATAATACCTGCACTGGCATAAGCCCGTTTCAGTGCTTTTACCTGCCCTTCCAGACGGGGTGCAAAAATACTCTTTGCACGGCCATCACTGGAGGCTTCTACTGATTTGATGACTGCATAGATTTTATCGCCATCCAGCTCTGCATCTTCAAGGCGTTTTAGCACCAGCATTCCCACACCATCCCCCAGCATCATGCCATCAGCACTCTGATCGAAGGGGCGGGATACGTTATTTCTCGATAAGGCAGGTGTTTTACTGAAACACAGGAAAGAAAAAATGGAGTTTTCCAGATTGACGCCGCCCGTCAAGACAGCATCACAACTACCGGAATGTAATTCCCCGATAGCGGCCTTGATTGCGGCAAGACTGCTGGCACAAGCCGCATCCACCATATAGGATGTCCCGCCAAGATCAAAATAACTGGCGATCCTGCCGCAGGCCACATTACCCAAAAATCCCGGAAAACTGTCTTCGTTCCATTCCAGATACATTCCGTGCGCACGTTCAATAATTTCATCAGCGACTTCTTCGGAAAGACCTGCCTTTGTCATGATTTCACGCAGATAAGGGGCCTGTTGGCGGGCAGCCAGCGAAAATGATGTATTGCCGTTGCCACCACCGCCTAAAATCACACCAATACGATCACGGTCAGTTTTACTGTTTTGCTGATCCAGCAAACCAGCATCCTGCATTGCCTGTTTAGCCACATACAAGGCAAATAACTGAGCGGTACTGAGTGAATCGAGAATAGCAGGAGGAATTTTAAATTCTACCGGATCAAAATCAATCGCGGGCACAAAGCCGGCTCGATGACCATAAGTTTTATCAGTGGCTGTCGGGTCTGGATGATAAAAGTCTTCTTTTTTCCAATATTCTTCTTTTGACACCTCCGTGATATCGATCAGCGAATCCTTTTTACCTATGATGTTTTCCCAGAATTGATATAAATTCGAGGCATCAGGGAAATGAGTTGCCATCCCGACAATCGCAATATCTCCATTAATTTTTCTGTCATGCAAAAAATATGTCCTGGACATACATCCCTCGCGTTCTGAATAAAGCAATCCCATATCCAGCGCATATCTCATGCACTGTATTGAGTGTTTTCACTGCTATCAGGAATATCATTCTCAATCTATTGAGTATATTTCCGAATATGTATTCAAATACCCGCAGCCAAAATAGATTAGCAAGATATTCTGACAAAAATATTAATTAAACCTTTTCGGATAACGTTTTTGATCTTCCTCTTAATAATCCGGCTAATGAACCCGCTATAGCAGCCGCTGCTCCGGCAATTGTTTCAATAACTATTATTTGTATCAGAGAAAAATGCTCAATCGATAAAAATTTAGATGCAATAAAAATTAATGTTATAACACCACCACTGAAGATATGAATGAGAAAATACATTGAGTATTCATCAAGCTTATCATCTTTTTCAAAATGTAATAAATTTGCTTTAATATCGAGGATAGCTTGTTTTTGTGTGACATAAGCTATCCATAGAGAAATAATATAAGATGTTCCGCCTGCGCTGAAGGCGACCACTGAAACGGTAATTACATCGGTAAAATTACCACTCTCGGCACGAAAATAACCATATGCCAATAAACCTGCAATCGCAGTACCAATAATTGCCCAGGGCAAAAAATAATTAAATATTATATGAGAATCGCTGTCTTCTTCTTTTACTTCACCTTTTTCAGCGGAGAATAGCTGACCATACAGTTCAATAGCGTAATATTTAAGTCTGGATACAATGAAACAACTTGAAAGTGATATCAATAAAAAACTGCCAATTAATGCTAACCAAATATTTAATTGTGACGAAATAGAAATACTCTGTAATACAAAACAAAACGGCAGGACCAATATAATATAAAACATAACAGCATAGAGGATAATCAATCCCCATAGCCGATAAACACTGCCATTCTTGTTTATCAGAATACCTGACTTTTTAACATTATTTGATAGAGTCTTATGACTATATTTATCCGGAGCAGATTTGACATTATCAAATATAATCTCAAAAGTAACTGTAACAATAGAAACTAAAGGATAAATAATAAGATAAACACTGGCCGAAGGCGCTTCTCCCTGTAAACCACACAGGAAAAAATAAATTCCGCCAATAATGGTGACATCAATAAAGGTACGCACAATGGCATTGTAAAAATCGGCCATTGTCAGATTTTTTTCGTGATTCAATGAAGCCATAACACTCCCCTAATGAATCTAACCTAAAAGACGAAGCCTATATTAAGTATATTTATTATTTTCTTCATTATAAATTTTATAATGTTTGTCGCTATAAAGATAAACGACTAACGTTTTACGTAACAGGATATTGGTATACCTTTAATCCATTGTTGTTTCAATTTAAAAAATTACTTTAACCTAAGAAAAATCACAAGTTATTCTTTAAAAACAAACAAATAACACCATTTCGACACAAAAAAAGATTAATTAATATGTGATAGATAAAAAATATCAGGAGTATATGGTGAACAAAAAACATGACTTAATGAATGGAAATAAAAAACATCTGGCTTTCTCGCTAAACTGTTAAAGGAAAGGTTAAAAGGTATAGATAAAGTCTGAGAAAAAACATTATCAGATAAAACCACGAGTTATAATTCAGCATTTAAAATAAGATTTTTTGTTTATCAAATATGATCCTTAGAGCTTTCTGATGAGACTGACTTTCTATATAAAAACGGAACTACCTACACTTCTGCTGTAACATTTTTTGCGGGCAGTATGCAATTTTGGAATGGTTTTAATGTAATTGGTCATTTTGAAGGTTTTGGAAAAGGCACAACAGACGGCGAAAGTGCCGGTAAGGGTTACTGGGAATAATATGGTTGCATTCCTACTGGTATTTAGCGGGAGTTAACATCAGATTTTGCTAAGCAGAATGAAGCGTTATGGCTCCATTCTGCTTATACACTTCGTCTTTCAAGTTGCCTCTTTGTTGGCTGCGCTCACTCACCCCGGTCACATAGTTATCTATGCTCCCGGGGTTCACTCCCTTGCCGCCGCAACGCATCTTGAAATTCATTGCGTATATACGCAATGGAAAGGGAATATTTATTGGATCAGGATAGATCTTTATTACGTGACAGCCAAAGAGAAAGGGCCTTTAAAGAATCTGGCGTAAATTCATCACATCGGGATGTAATTTCTTCAGGTGATAACCAGTAAACCGCAGATACCTCTTCTTCCTGTAATGCAAATGGCCCGCGGCTGACACAACTAAACAAGCCTCCCCATATACGGCAAATTTCTTCTTCGTAATAGAAGATGCCATGTTCAGCAAAAGGAATTCCCGCAATTCCCAGTTCTTCCTCTGCTTCACGACGGGCTGATTCAAGCAGATGCTCTCCCATCGTAACTACTCCACCCGCAGTTGCATCCAGTTTGCCGGGGTAAAAATCTTTTGTTTCTGTACGGTGCTGAACCAGAATTTTCCCCATGCCATCATGTACAACAATATAAGTTGCCCGATGCCTCAGGTTTTGATTACGCATTTGCTCACGGGTTGCCTGCGCGATGACTTCATTTTCTTCATTGACAATATCAACCCACTCAATATCTACTGATTTTTCTTGAGTCATCTTCAAACCTTTACTAAATAATATATATGCCGACTTTTGTTTCGGTGGAATTTTACAGCCAAACAGGAACAATGGTAATGTAATAAATCTAACATTAATCCCAACGTTATTATTACTAGAGGTTATATGATAGACCTATACTATGCTCCTACACCTAATGGCCATAAAATCGCGCTGTTTCTTGAAGAAGTGGGCCTCCCTTATACGATTTATCCCATCGATATAAGCGCCAATGAACAGTTCACTCCAGAGTTTCTCGCCATTTCACCCAATAATAAAATCCCTGCTATTGTCGACCATCAACCTGCCGACGGAGGAGAACCCTTATCGCTCTTCGAATCAGGTGCTATTTTGCTCTATCTGGCGGAAAAAACAGGGAAACTATTGAGCCAGAATGAACGGGAACGTATCCGGCAATTACAATGGCTATTCTGGCAGGTTGGGGGATTCGGCCCGATGCTCGGGCAAAATCATCACTTTAACCGCTATGCGCCTGAAGTTGTTCCCTACGCAATAAATCGCTATGTCACAGAAACTCAGCGGCTATACAAAGTACTGAATACCCAGCTGGAAAAAACATCTTATCTCGGCGGCAATGAATACAGTATCGCGGATATTGCCACTTATCCGTGGGCATATTGCTATGAATATCAAAAAATTAATTTGCAGGATTATCCCGCTGTAGAAAAATGGTTAGAAAAGATCAGCCAGCGTCCTGCAACGCAGGCCGTCTACAATAAGTAAGCTCTCCAAACTGATTTTTTGCTAGCTGCACTTACCCCGGTAACATAATTTATGCTATCGGGGTCACGTCTTTGTCATCGTGAAGTTGCCCGAAATATACCGGGCCTAATCATTTACCCACGTGAATTTTTCATCTGAAAACTTGATGTCGATAGCAGATAACAGCATATCTCGCTGCTGCGTACATCATCCCTTGCTATAGTCAGCCATTGACTATACTTTACGTTTTTCAGGATACCGCCTAGTTGGTGTACCTGAGAGATCCCTGATATACCCGCTTTTGCTTTGTTCACAAGGAGTGGTTATGCATATTTTAGTTACAGGGGGAACTGGACTGATAGGCCAACGGTTAGTCTATCAATTACTTTCACTCTCCCACTCCATCACTGTTCTGAGCCGGTCTCCACAAAAAGTTTATTCTTTATTTAGTGATCAGGTGGAATGCTGGACGACATTGAATGACCGGAACACTCTGGATGGCTTTGATGCAGTTATCAATCTTGCCGGTGAGCCTATCGTAGATAAGCGATGGACACCAAAACAAAAAGATAAACTCTGCCAGAGCCGCTGGGAACTGACCGAAAAATTAAGTGCACTGATAAGAGCAGGTGAGTCTCCTCCTTCTGTTTTTATTTCCGGTTCAGCCGTCGGCTATTATGGCGATCAAGGGCAGTCCGTTGTATCAGAAGATGAGCCTCCCCATGAGGAGTTTGCCCACCAACTCTGTGAACGCTGGGAAAAACTAGCCTTACAGGCTAAAAGTGAAAAAACCCGGGTATGTTTGCTGAGAACAGGTATTGTGCTGGCAAATCAGGGAGGTGCCCTTAGTAAAATGCTGCCTATGTTCCGTTTAGGGCTTGGGGGAGCTATAGGGGATGGCAGGCAATATATGCCGTGGATCCATATTGATGATATGGTCAATGGTATTTACTATCTGCTGGTCTCTCCTGAGTTGGAGGGCCCTTTCAATATGACCGCGCCCTATCCTATTCATAATGATCAGTTCAGCGCAATACTGGCAAAAGTACTGCATCGCCCTGCTGTGTTCAGGATCCCTGCTTTTGTATTAAAAATAGTTATGGGTGAAGCCGCAGCACTGGTATTAGGCGGGCAACAAGCGATACCGAAGCGGCTGGAAGAAGCCGGATTCGGCTTCCGCTATTTTGAATTAGAAGAAGCCCTAAAACATTTACTGACGGAAAACGTCAGGCAGTATTGAACGCTGACGTTTTAAATACTGATATGTTAAATATTGACAGATTTTGCTCCCTGCCAACGATTAAATAGATCCGCTGGCAGGTCGATATCAAACTGATCAAGCACGCGGTTGACTGTCTGGTCGACAATATCCTGAACAGATTCAGGCCGATGATAAAATGCAGGTACTGGCGGCATAATTACTGCCCCTATTTCAGCGGCCTGAGTCATTAACCTTAAATGCCCCAAATGTAATGGCGTTTCCCTGACTCCCAGAACCAGTTTACGCCCCTCTTTCAAGACAACATCGGCAGCACGGGTGATTAGGCCATCCGTATAGCTATGCACAATGCCCGATAATGTTTTGATGGAACAAGGTAAAATCACCATCCCTGATGTCTTAAATGATCCCGAAGAGATAGAGGCGGCAATGTCACGGTTATCATGTACCACATCAGCAAGGGACTGCACTTCACGCAACGTGTAGTCTGTCTCCAGTGCCAGTGTTTGCCGGGCTGACTGGCTGATTATCAGATGTGTTTCAATATCCTCTACAGGCTGTAAGACCTGTAGTAGCCGAATGCCATAAATTGCACCACTTGCCCCTGTCAGACCGACGATCAGTTTTTTCATGCGCTCCTCAGTAATACCCGAAATAACTCAATGATAGGAATGTTATTATCCTTCATTATAGATTTCCAGGCTCTCGATTTCGCTCTGTCCCTGTAATTTCATAGCATCATCTTTACGCAGGTTTTCCAGATAATCGAGATAAGTCTGATCAATATCTTTCGTGACATAGATACCGTCAAAAACTGAACATTCAAATTTTTCAATATCCGGATTTTCTTCATGCATCGCAGCGATTAAATCAGAAAGATCCTGATATATCAGGGCATCAGCACCAATCAATTGGCGAATTTCATTAACTTCACGACCGTGAGCTATCAATTCATTAGCATTTGGCATGTCGATTCCGTAGACATTCGGGAAACGGACTTCAGGCGCAGCCGAAGCAAAATAGACTTTCTTAGCGCCAGCTTCCCGGGCCAGTTCCACAATTTGTTCCGAAGTTGTACCACGGACAATAGAATCATCCACCAGTAAAACGTTTTTACCACGGAATTCAGCACGGTTGGCGTTCAGTTTACGCCGGACTGATTTACGGCGTTCATGCTGGCCGGGCATAATGAAGGTACGCCCGACATAACGGTTTTTAACGAACCCCTGACGATAAGGTTTATCCAGAATATGGGCGATTTCCAGTGCTATATCGCAGGAAGTTTCAGGAATAGGGATAACAACGTCTATTTGTAAATCTTCCCATTCGCGGGCTATTTTTTCCCCTAACTTTCTTCCCATTCGTAACCGGGCGTTATAAACGGAAATTTTATCTATAAAGGAATCTGGGCGGGCAAGGTAAACAAATTCGAACAGACAGGGAGTTAATGAGGGAGTTTCTGCGCACTGGCGAGTAAATAATTGCCCCTGCTCAGTAATATAAATAGCCTCACCTGAAGCGACATCCCGCAGGAACTCAAACCCTAAGGTATCCAGCGCCACACTTTCCGATGCCACCATATATTCACTGTGGCCATCTGCCAGTGTACGTTTCCCTAATACCAGAGGCCGGATCCCGTTCGGATCACGGAAAGCCACCAAACCATGCCCGATGATCATCGCGACACAGGCATAAGCACCCCGGATTTTCCGGTGCATTGCCGCAATTGCCGCAAAAATATCATCAGGTTCTAATGGAAAATGCGGAAATTGAGTTAACTCATCAGCAAAAATATTCAGCAGGATTTCAGAATCAGACGTTGTGTTGACATGGCGACGGGCATTTTCAAACAGACTTTTTTTCAGTTCCGGTGCGTTTGTCAGATTGCCGTTATGTGCCAATGTGATACCAAAAGGTGAGTTCACATAAAAGGGCTGGGCTTCGGAAGCGCTGGAACTCCCCGCTGTCGGATAACGGACATGCCCAATTCCGATTGTCCCTTGTAAACGTAACATGTGTTTTGTTTCAAACACATCTTTGACCAAACCATTGGCCTTACGTAAACGGAATTCATTGTTACCATCAATAGTCGCAATACCTGCTGCATCCTGTCCACGGTGCTGAAGCACCGTCAATGCATCATAAATCGACTGGTTAACCGATGTAAAACCAACGATACCAACAATACCGCACATGTAGTCTTTCCTCATCAGTCAGGCGGAGAAGGCTATTTCTCCGGTAGGAAACTCGACGCGTTTTGCAGGTAGTCAAAAAACCACCTGATAATTTGACTGAACTGAGGGATCAACTGCGACTGTTTCCAGTCCGCACTTTGGGGAAGCGGAGTAAATGAGTCTGCAATAAACAAAATGGCAGAAACGATTAATACACCACGCAACGCCCCGAAACAGATCCCCAGAACCCGATCAGTACCTGATAAGCCTGTTCGCTGAACAAGTGAGCCAATCACATAATTTACTACTGCACCAACAATCAGTGTTGCAATGAATAAAATAGCAATCGCAACCCCATTGCGCACCAGCTCATCTCCAAGACGGGTAAAATAAACCGCCAGGTAAGTATAGAAGTGGCTTGCAACAAAGAAAGCACATCCCCAAGTGATCAGTGAAAGTGCCTCACGAACAAAGCCCCTAATCAGGCTGACCAGTGCAGAGAAACCAATAATGGCAATAATTGTATAATCTATCCAGACCATATTTTAATCCAAAACAGGCTCCCGACTTTCAGGTCGGGCGCATTCTAACAGAAAACGAAAACGTTTGCGTAGCAGATTTATCACTCTGCTATTAAAAATAATTTAAGGAACCGTTCATATCTGCCTGTACAAGCTATGCGCATTATGAAGGGTTCCGGATCTTTCACGGCAGGTTTTAGCCCCGCATGTAAGAGCATGATGTTATGGCGTGTAATTTTTAATTTGCCCCTGTAAGCCGGTTAATTCTCTCAGTTCAGGCAAAATAGATCCCAAAGCCTGTTTTGATGCATTCGGCCCGACATAAATCCGGGTTAACTGACCTTGTACTGCCGAAGAAGGAACTGTATAGACCTGATGCCCTGAAAGACGTAGCCTAGCCACAATTTCATTCACTTTATCCGCATTTTTTAATGCCCCAAGTTGCACAACATAAGCAACGGCCTGCGGTGCCTGTTCAACAGCACGGGGTTTCACTTCCGGCTGGCTTTCAGTGCGACTCTCTACCTTAACCTGCGGTTTGGTTTCTGTTTTAGGAGTAACAGAAAGATCAGGTTTTACCTGTTCTCCGGTGTCTCCTGCCGTTGCTGCCGGTGGCTCAGGTACTGATTCCGGGGCTGAAGAACCGGAAAATGTATCCGTATCTTGCTGCGGCTCCTGAACTTGTGTCTGCATTGCCTCTGCAGCCCCTTCCGGAGGTGCAGACGGCATACTTTGTGTCAGTGGCGGAATCGAATCAATATTCTCTTCATCACCCGGCTTAGGCACTAATGGTATAGAAGCGAATTTTTCCTCATTGTATTTCTTATCGCCGTCCAGCAGCATCGGCAGCACGATGACACTCAGTGCCACAAGAACGATGGTTCCGACTAAGCGATTTTGAAATTTACTTGCCACGTCCCTTTATCTCCTCCAATGACTCCATAACATGAGCGACCGTATGGAAAGAACCACAGACCACGATAATATCCTGCTCTGATGCCTCTTCCATAGCCTGATGCCATGCCTGTTCAACGTCCGGGAATATCCGGGCATCGGGCAGGTGTTCAGCCAGTACAGCCGCTTCTGCACCACGAAATTCATGTAGTGATGCACAATACCATTCGTCAATTTGACTGCTAAGACAGGCCAGTGTTCCCGCGATGTCCTTATCCTGCAACATGCCGACAACACCCCGTACCTTACTGCCCGGCGAACGGGATAACTCCGCCAGTTTTTGTGCCAGATACCCGGCTGCATGGGGATTATGTGCCACATCCAGAATGATACGCGGCTTTTCCCCTATGATTTGAAAACGCCCCGGTAACTGGGCACGCTTCAAGCCATCATGAATAGCCTGTTCATCAATCGCCTGACTGACTTTATCATTCTGCTGTAACAGGCAGTGAATGACGCCCAGTGCAGTTGCAGCATTAGCTAATGGCAGGTTAGGGATCGGCAGCGAATTAAATTGTCGATCGACTGTTCGCCAGTGCCAGCTTTCTTTTTCCTGGGCAAAATCCCAGTCTTTACCCCGACAGAATAATTTGGCTCCCAGTTCATCGGCAACATCAGCAATGGACTGAGGCATATCCGGCTCGCCAACGACAGCAAAGTGCCCATGACGGAAAATACCCGCTTTTTCGCGCCCGATATGTTCACGATCCGCGCCAAGCCAATCCGTATGATCCAGTGCAATGCTGGTAACAGCGGCAATATCTGCATCGACAATATTAGTGGCATCGAGACGACCACCCAGCCCTACTTCGAGGATCACAGCGTCAAGATCAGCTTCTTTGAAGAGCTGCAATGCCGCCAGTGTTCCATATTCAAAATAGGTTAAGGAGATATCACCACGCTGAGATTCAATACCGGCAAAAACACGGCAAAAATCCTGCTCTGTTGGTTCATTACCCTGAATACGCACCCGCTCGGTATAGCGGACCAGATGTGGGGAGCTGTAAACGCCGACTTTCAGGCCCGCAGCCAGAAGAATGGATTCAAGGGTATGACAGGTTGTGCCCTTACCATTGGTACCGGATACCGTAATGACTTTAGGAGCCGGATGTAATAAATCCAGTTTACCGGCAAGCGTACCGATACGCTCAAGCCCCATATCAATCGCTTTCGAGTGCAGGTTTCCGAGGTAGGAAAGCCACATCGTCAGTGACGATGTGGCTTGAGGAATATGTAAAGTATCAGACATCTTCTTTATTAGGGTTGATGTTTATGTCAACTTCGACGTCAGCAGGTTCAGCAACAATTTCTGTTACTTCTTTTTTCGCGTCGGGATGTGGCTGATGAGTCATCATGGCAAGCATACCGGCAATTCTTTCTCTCATTTCCGGACGGCGCATGATCATATCAATCGCACCTTTTTCCAGCAGGAATTCACTGCGCTGGAAACCTTCCGGTAATTTCTCACGTACGGTCTGCTCGATAACCCGTGGGCCAGCAAAACCGATCAATGCTTTAGGCTCTGCAATATTGATGTCACCCAGCATACCCATACTTGCAGTCACACCACCAAACGTCGGGTTAGTCAGAACACAAATATAAGGTAAGCCACGATCCTGCATTTTCGCTAATGCAGCACTGGTTTTTGCCATCTGCATCAGTGACATCAGTGATTCCTGCATACGTGCTCCACCACTGGAGACAAAGCAGATAAACGGGCAGTTGTCTTCCAGTGCCTGTTCAACGCCACGCACAAAACGCGCGCCAACAACCGAACCCATTGAACCGCCCATAAAGTTAAACTCAGATGCGGCCGCGACAACCGGCATATCATGTAACAAGCCTTTCATGACGACCAGGGCATCTTTTTCCTGAGTCTGCTTCTGAGCTGCTGCCAGACGATCTTTATATTTTTTGATATCGCGGAATTTCAGGATATCTTTAGGCTCTAATTCGCTGCCTAACTCTGTTGTACTTCCCTCATCCAAAAATGACTGCAAACGCTGGCGGGCAGAAATTTTCATATGGTGGTCACATCTTGGACACACTTCGAGGTTACGCTCTAATTCAGCGCGATAAAGCACCTGACTGCAACTGTCGCATTTAGTCCAAACTCCTTCAGGGATATTTGCCTTACGAGTTTGCATGATTTTGCTTTTGTTTAGAATCTTTTCAATCCAGCTCATTAATGAACCTTTCCGTCTGATTCTGGCCTATCACGGGGGCTGCATTTCCTCGGTATAAGCCAGCTTTTGTTTTACGTGCCATTAAACCACAATGCTATAACAGAGTGGATAAAAAACTGCTCAAACCTGTTTGTGGCTATCTATCATTTAGTGACATCTAATTATTATCTGACGCTTTTTTAGATGTCGCCCGGCGATGACGCCAGATTTCAATCACACCCGGCAGAATAGAAATAAAGATGATTGCAACAATCAATAATTTCAGATTCTGTTGGATAATCGGCATGTCACCGAATAAATAACCGGCATAAGTGAACAATAATACCCATATCAATGCCCCAATAACATTATATGCAGCAAAATGTCGGTAAGACATTTTGCCCATTCCGGCAACGAATGGAGCAAATGTTCGGATGATTGGCACAAACCGCGCCAGAATTATCGCTTTTCCGCCATGTTTCTCATAAAACTGATGAGTTTTCTCCAGATAGCTGCGACGGAAAATCCGGGAATTTGGATTATTGAACAGTTTCTCACCGAAAACACGACCAATAGTATAGTTTATAGCATCCCCAATAATTGCCGCGGCAATTATCAGTGCAGCCATAATATGTACGTTAAGATCGTTAGAATCCAAAGCCGACAGCGCTCCCGCTACAAATAGTAGTGAGTCTCCCGGCAGGAACGGTGTAACCACCAGCCCCGTTTCACAAAATACAATTAAAAATAAGATCCCATATACCCAGTCACCATAATTGGCAACTAATTCAGCCAAGTGGGAATCAATATGTAAAATAAAATCAACAATGAACTTCGCGAAATCAATAAAATGAGTAAAAAACTCCATAATATTCCTCGTAGTGCTCAAACATCCCTGACGTCATTCGAAAAAATCAGCATTTATCAGTCAAAAACCAGTTCATCAGCCAGAAACTAACTCATCAGCCAAAAACAAAGGCCCCATCACTGGCTCAGGCAACCCAAAATGAGCAGGATAATCCACCGCAACTAAATATAGCCCTTCAGCTTTAGCCGTTGCTGCTGCTTTTGTCCGATCTTTCAGTGCTAACAACTCAGCCATCCATTGTACGCCCTGATTACCACAGCCAATTTCAAGCAAGCTGCCGACAATATTACGTACCATATGATGGACAAAAGCATTTGCCTTGATATCCACGACAACATAATGCCCGTGGCGACTGACATTAATGTGCATCAGATTGCGCCAAGGCGAATTGGACTGGCACTGCACGGCCCTGAAAGAAGTAAAATCATTCTCTCCTAACAGACACTGTGCTGCTGCATGCATCTTTTTCTCATCCAGCGGATAATGAAAATGCGTGACGCCTTTCGCCAATACCGCTGGACGGTAACGATGGTTAAAGATAACGTACCGATACCGACGTGCTGTTGCGCTGAAACGGGCATGAAATTCATCATCTACCGCTTTCACCCAACGCACCGCAATATCCGCAGGTAAATGAGTATTAACGCCCATTGTCCATGCTGCATCTTTGCGCTGTGCCGAAGTTTCAAAATGCACAACCTGCCCGGTTGCGTGAACTCCCGCATCCGTTCTGCCTGCACAGAAAACAGCAATTGGCTCATTTGCAACTTTTGACAGCGCTTTTTCCAGACACGCCTGTACACTTCTGACTTCCTGCTGACGCTGCCAGCCATAATAGCGGCTGCCGTCGTATTCAATCCCCAGTGCAATTTTCACTTTTTTTGCTTCTGGCACAGACTGATTCAGTTCTGTATCAGACATCAGTAAAATTGCTCCTGCATCAGTTTTTCTGCGACTTCAACCGCCATCAATGCACCGCCGAAACGAATATTATCGGCAACAGACCAGAACTGTAACATCTCCGGCATTCCGTAATCATTACGCAGACAGCCGATACTCAGCCCATCAGCACCTGATGCGTCAGTCACCTGAGTCGGGTAATCCCCTTCTTCTGAGACCTGAATTTCTTCAAGACGTTCAAATTCGTCACGCGCTTCTTCTACGCCAACAGGACGCAGTGTTTCCACACTGACCATCTGGGCAATACCGTAGAAAACGGAAGACTGAACACAGCTGACTGAAACAGGTAAACCTTCATCCTGTAATATTCTGCGAACCTGATCGACAATCCGGCGCTCTTCACGCACTGTTCCTTCCGCATCAGGCAGCAAAGGCAGTAAGTTGAATGCCAGTTGTTTATTGAAACGCCCTTCATCTGGTGGAATACCATTTAATAAACGGGCACTTTGCCCCGCCAGTTCGTCAATCGCTGCTTTACCATGAACAGAAACCGGCAGGATATTGGTCAGTTGTAAACGCGCGATACCCGCAGTATCAATTAAAGGTTTAATAGCCGTTAACACCTGACTGGTTGCACTATCTGCAACCGCAACAATATTACGGTTACGATACTCAGCCAGCGCATGCGGATTTACTGTCGGCACAACCAATGGAACATCCGGTTCAGCGGCAAACAATCCGCTGCTGTCAATCACCAGACAGCCCGCATCTGTTGCCTGTGCAATATGTTGTGCTGTGACTTCCATACCCACAGCAAAAAATGCTAGCTGTACCTGTGACCAGTCAAATTCGGCAACATCGCGAACGGCGACGTTCTTACCGTTAAACCGCTTAATGCTACCGACACTTTGTTCACTGGCAAGAAGATGCAGTTCACCAACCGGAAACTGGCGCTCCTGTAATAACGCCAATATCGCTTCACCTACTGCGCCCGTTGCACCCAACAGCGCAATATTCCAACCTTCTGACATGTTGGTTTTCTCCACTTCTCTAGTATTTTGCTGGCAGGCAGAGAATTCTGCCTGTTGTTAACTCAATACAGTTAATTCGATACGGTTAATTGAATTCCGTTAATCAACTGTTTTTAAATGACTTTAGCGTCAAATCCAATCTGGGATAGTAATTGAGCACTGCTTTCAGAATCACAATGCACGGTCAGGGAAGACCACTCACGGCGTTCCGGATAATTTTTCCGCAGCTGGTCAAAAGCACCGTTCTGACCGGCTACCTGACGCAATGGTGCATCATCACGGCGCACATCATACACTAAATGCATCAGACGCTTCAGGATGCTTTGTGTCACTTCACCACGAACCGTGATATGGCTGAAATCAGACTCAGGCAGTAAATCAGATAATGCGGTTTTTTGTGGCTTCCCTAAAAATTCACAATACGCCTCAAAAACCTGGGTTGTACCACGCGCCTTGCCTTCCAGAGTATATCCCGCAATATGCGGTGTACCGATATCCACCAGCTCCAGCAAAGGTAATGAAAGGTTAGGTTCTGGTTCCCAGACATCAAGTACGACGCGCAATTTTTTTCCGTTTTGTAAAGCTGATAACAGTGCCTGATTATCAACCACTTCACCACGGCTGGCATTAATTAAGATGCGATTATCCGGCAAGGCAGAAAGCAGTTCTGCATCTGCCAGATGATAAGTCTGATAAGGTCCTGATGTATTAAGCGGGGTATGGAATGTCAGAATATCTGCCTCTTTGACCAGTTTTTCCAAAGGCCAGAATTCACCTTTATCTCCCCGATCTGCCCGCGGCGGGTCGCACAAAAGAGTTTTCACGCCCAGAGCGTCCAGCCGTGCTGCCAGACGCCCCCCGACATTACCAACACCGACAATACCGACAGTTTTATCTTTCAGCTGAAATTGATCCTGCTCTGCCAATATCATCAGCGCGGAGAAAACATACTCAACAACAGCAATTGCGTTGCATCCGGGAGCAGCAGAAAAACCGATCCCCGCCTGCTCTAACCACGGCTGATCAACATGATCCATACCCGCAGTCGCTGTACCGACAAATTTTACAGCACTGCCTTTTAACAGGGACTCATTAACTTTAGTGACAGAACGCACCATAAAGGCATCTGCGTGTTCCAAAACACCCTCAGGCACAGGGCGCCCCGGAATTGCCTGAACTTCTCCTAATTGTTTAAAGAGTTGTTCAGCATAAGGCATATTTTCATCGACTAAAATTTTCACTTTTCTTATCCAACGACTTAAGTGGGCGTGATCCGCTATTCTGCCATTTAATCGACATAATGCCTAATCTCCCTTTATCTTTCTGCTTGGCGCTTTATCAAAAAATTTCTACAGCCCAGTACACTCTGATTGATGTTTATTTCAGCTCATCCTTTCCTGAAACGTTCCGGCGTTGTTCCTGCAATCTGTTGAAACATGGCAATAAAAGCGGACGATGAGCTATAACCAACATCAAATGCAACTTCATAAACGCTTTTCCCCTGTGCCAGCAAAGAAATCGCATGCAGAAAACGCAGACGCTGTCGCCACTCACTAAAAGACATTCCTAATTCCTGCTGACATCGACGTGATAAGGTTCTTTCCGAGGTATAACGCTTCTTTGCCCATTCTACCAATGAAGTATTATCAGCGGGGTTGTGCTCTAATTCCTGTAAAATCGGTGCAAGAAGTTTATCTTTTGATGAAGGCAGGTAAGTATTCTGGCTTGGTGACAGTTCAAGCTGATCGATAAGAATCTGTGTCAGACGCTGATCTTTATCTGTCTGTGGCCGAATTACCTTACGGCTAAAGAAATCCTGCATAATGGCATGAAAAATAGAACTTAACCGGATAAGACATGGATGAGGGGGCAAAGATTTGCTCAATTGCGGTGAAATATCGATTATCCAAAACCGCATTGTTTTCCGGTTATAACTCGAATGAACACTATTTTTCGGGATCCAGATACAAAACTCCGGTGGAGCCAGAAAACGTTGTCCTTCCACAGTCATCTCCATAACGCCGCAGACAACATAAATCAATTGCCCGAATGGGTGGGAATGCAACATGAATTCAGTATCAGCATTCAGGGTTTCATCACGAAAAATGAGAGTGTTGGGCATATCCCAGTCCGGTAACTGAAACATCATTTGGTTAACTCCCTTTCAAAAAATTCATTTTTACTTCCAAAAACGGAGAGGAATTTATAAATTGTCCTGATTGCCTCATCAGTTGGCGGATTTTCAATATATATAATAAATCGGTCACTGCTACACTAAGTACACGATGTTCTACACACAATTAAATTCAATGAAAAATTTATTATTTCCCCTTATTGCTGTCCTGATTTGGTCAGCTAATGCGGTAGTCAGTAAATCCGCAGCAACCTCAATTGAACCCGGCGCTATCGCTTTCTATCGCTGGTTTGTCGCGTTTTTGATTTTGACGCCTTTTATCTTACTGCCGGTACTAAAACAGTGGAAAACAATCATCCCACACTGGTGGAAATTATTGGTTCTGGGTTTTCTTGGTATGGTTCTTAATCAAAGCCTGATTTACTATGCCGCCCATACTGTCAGTGCAACACTGATTGGGATCTTAACCTCATTAATTCCGTTGCTGACGATCATACTCAGTATATTTGTTCTACGGATCACGCCGACCGTTGGAATTATACTCGGAAGTGCTTTGTCACTGTTTGGGCTGATATGGCTAGTGGGTAAAGGTGAACCGTCTACTTTGTTGGAAAACGGATTAGGGATCGGAGACGTAATGATGTTTATTGCATCAGCCGCTTATGCTCTGTACGGCGTCCTGACCAAACGCTGGGCAATTCCATTACCCAACTGGCAGGCACTTTATATACAAATTGGGTTTGGCGTGCTGTTACTTTCTCCCAACTTCATGATGACAGAAGATGTCCAGCTAACCAGTGATAATATCCCTCTTGTACTGTTTGCGGGTATTCCGGCTTCAATTATTGCACCTTACGTGTGGATACAGGGAGTTAGCCGACTGGGTGCAAATATGACATCGATATTTATGAACCTGGCTCCGGTCTTTACTGCCATGATTGCGATTGTAGTGCTTCACGAAAAGATGTATAGCTATCACCTTATCGGAGGAGGTATTGTGTTAGCTGGTGTAATGATTGCTCAACAATTACGTACTCCAATTAATAGTTATAAAAAACAAACTGAAAAAAGTATCAAAAGTTAATCATCAGCAATTTTAAATAACTTTATCACCAGTTATCGCCCAACAGTACCATTGGGTGATAACTGCAAAAACAGATCGTAATAACTCTCCACCAAACTGAATCTATTTACCATTCCCTGCACTTATTGTTCATAACTCACTTGTGAATTATTAAACTGAAATCTATTGACTCTATAATCTATAAATTTATTTTTATTAATATCAAAACTATTTTTAGAAAACACATAAGTTAAATTTATTTTTTATTAATAAAATATTAATAGTGAATTCTATTAAAGATACATTTAAAGAAGATTCCCTAATATAAAAACATAAGACCAGATTTACTCTATTTCAGTTATACATAACATTAAACATTTCGGTGTATTTCAAAGTAAGCCAAATGTGACATTAGGTGATTAATGTCACATATAGACATTTTTCACGGCTAATAAGAGATTTCGGTTCTATAAATAATAATGCACCGGAGATTTATTGCATTGTCACCATTACTGGACTGGTGCCATATGAGGAATAAAAAATGAAAATATTAAAAACATTATTAGTGACTACTGGTTTACTTTTCAGTGTCAATACCTTTGCAACCAGCGCCCCTGACAGAACTGAATGTATCGCTCCAGCTAAGCCCGGTGGCGGGTTTGACTTAACCTGTAAATTAGCTCAGGTCTCATTATTAGAAACTAAAGTTATTAATTCTCCTATGCGGGTAACATTTATGCCCGGTGGAGTCGGCGCTGTTGCTTACAACGCTATTGTTGCCCAACGGCCTGCCGAGCCGGGAACGATTGTCGCCTTTTCCGGTGGTTCGCTGTTAAATCTTGCTCAGGGAAAGTTCGGGCGTTATAACGTGAATGATGTGCGCTGGCTGGCAGGTGTTGGTACTGATTACGGTATGATTGCCGTTCGTCAGGACTCTCCTTATAAAACCTTAAAAGACCTCCTCAATGTCTTTCAGAGCAACCCCGCCAATCTTGTTTTTGGTGCCGGTGCTTCCATCGGCAGTCAGGATTGGATGAAAACCGCATTACTAGCCAAAGAAGCCGGTATTGATCCACACAAAATGCGTTATGTCGCCTTTGAAGGTGGTGGAGAAGCCCTTACCGCCCTGTTGGGTAACCATATTCAGGTTTTTTCCGGCGATATCAGCGAGGCTCTGCCATACCTGACAAGTGATAAAATCCGTGTTCTTGCTGTCTATGCAGACAAAAGACTTGATGGCGTTCTGGCAGGTATCCCGACCGCTAAAGAACAGGGTTACGACATTGTATGGCCGGTGATCCGGGGTTTTTACATGGGGCCGAAAGTTTCTGATGAACAATATCAATGGTGGGTTAACACGTTCAACAAACTGCAACAAACCGACGAATTTAAAAAACAGCGTGAGCTGCGTGGTCTGTTTGAATTCAATATGACAGGCAAAGAGCTGGATGATTATGTGAGAAAACAGGTTACTCAGTACCATGAAATGGCTAAATCTTTTGGTTTAGCAAAATAATAGGGACTGTATTTATGAGTGATCGTATTTTTGCCGTCATCTGGTTAGTGTTGTGCGGAATAGGGCTGGTCATTGGCTGGGGCATCCACAGTGAATACAGTTATGAACCACTAGGCCCTCGCCCTTTTCCGATTGCTATTATTTCGTTAATGGCACTGTGCGCACTGCTGCTGCTATTCAAAAAACCTGAAATAGTTAACTGGCCTGCTCCACAAACATTACTTCGTTTATTATTGCTGATTATCTCACTGATCTTTTATGCCGGAACGTTTGAGTGGTTAGGCTTCCCTCTGGCAACAACATTATTGACTGTCAGCATCGCATTGCTGTTTAACGCCACACTTCCCGCCGCAATTATTTCTGGCGTGATCTTAGGTATCTCTCTCTTTTTTATCTTTGATCACCTGTTAGATGTCACCCTGCCAATTGGTAGCCTGTTCAGGTAAGGAGATAAAAATGGATACATGGATATACCTAACACATGGTTTTGAAGTCGCATTAATCCCTAAAAATCTGATTATTGCATTAATCGGTTGTTTTATTGGGACTGTTGTTGGCCTGCTTCCGGGGCTTGGCCCAATCAATGGAGTTGCGATTTTATTACCTCTGGCGTTTGCTCTGAAACTCCCGGCAGAATCCGCCTTAATCTTACTGGCAACGGTCTATATTGGCTGTGAATATGGAGGGCGGATATCTTCAATTCTGCTGAATGTACCGGGGGATGCCGCTGCCATTATGACCGCTCTGGATGGGCACCCAATGGCAAAACAAGGGAAAGCCGGGGTTGCATTATCTATCTCAGCAGTCAGTTCATTCTGTGGCTCAATTCTGGCTATTGCCGGGATCATTTTGTTTGCGCCTCTTCTGGCAAAATGGTCTTTAGCATTCGGGCCTGCTGAATATTTTGCCCTGATGGTTTTTGCAATTGCCTGTCTTGGCAGCATGATGAGCCAGAACCCGGTTAAATCGCTACTGGCGGCCTTGATTGGTTTGGGTTTAGCCACCGTTGGCGTTGATTCCAACACCGGTGTTTATCGCTTCACCTTCGATAGTGTCCACCTCTCCGACGGAATTCAGTTTATTGTCGTTGTTATTGGGCTATTTTCTGTCAGCGAAATTCTGTTGATGCTGGAAAGTACGTCTACCGGCCAAAAAGTCATAAGTAAAACCGGAAGATTACTGTTTAATAAAAAAGAAGCCAAAGCCTGTACCGGGCCAATATTACGCTCATCAGTTATTGGTTTCTTTGTCGGAATACTGCCCGGCGCCGGAGCTACCATTGCCAGCGCAATCACCTACATGACAGAAAAAAGAATCAGTGGTAACAGTGATTCGTTCGGTAAAGGTGATATCCGGGGGGTTGCTGCCCCTGAAGCGGCCAATAATGCATCCGCTTGTGGTTCATTCATTCCCATGCTGACACTTGGTGTCCCGGGTTCAGGTACGACAGCGGTAATGATTGGCGCACTGACGCTCTATAACATCACTCCGGGTCCTGCAATGTTTACCGAACAGCCGGATATTGTATGGGGATTAATCGCTGCTCTGCTGATTGCCAATATTCTATTGCTAATTATGAATATCCCAATGATTGGCCTATTTACCCGTATGCTAAGTATTCCACTATGGTTTTTGGTACCGGTCATTGCCAGTATTTCAGCAGTCGGCGTTTATGCTGTACACAGCACCACGTTCGACCTGATGTTAATGGTTGGTCTGGGAGTTTTTGGTTACATTCTCAGGAAAATGAACTTCCCAATGTCACCACTTATTCTGGGGTTTGTGCTCGGTGAAATGCTGGAACAAAACTTAAGGCGAGCACTTTCAATCAGCAATGGTAGTTTTGATATCCTGTGGAGCAGTGCTATCGCTCAGTCTCTGCTGGTTTTAGCTGCACTGGTTCTTATTATTCCACCTACATTACGGATCATTCGCAAAAAGCGGCAGAAGAGCAGGAAAATTTATAGCCAATCCACATAACTGATGAATTGGCTATTATTCAGAACGATAAAATTTTCAGTTTCAGAAAATCAGTCAGAATATTTACGCATAACCAAAGATGCATTTGTACCACCGAACCCGAAGCTATTGGACATCACTGTTGTTAGCTCGCGTTCGGTTGGTTCTGTAATAATATTCATACCAAGCGCTTTTTCATCCAGCTCTTCGATATTAATGCTCGGTGCAATAATCCCGTGCTCCAGCATCAACAGGCTGTAGATTGCTTCCTGAGCACCCGCCGCTCCCAAAGAATGCCCGGTCATCGCCTTGGTCGCTGAAATTGCAGGTGTGTTATCACCAAATACTTCTCGGATAGCTTCCAGCTCTTTCAGGTCACCAACCGGTGTCGATGTGCCATGTGTATTGATATAGTCTACTTCACCATCAATACCGTCCATTGCCATTCTCATACAGCGAACAGCCCCTTCGCCTGAAGGTGCTACCATATCCATACCATCGGAATTTGCTCCGTAGCCAATAACCTCAGCATAAATATGCGCGCCACGGGCTAATGCATGTTCTAATTCCTCAACAACCACGATACCGCCACCGCCTGCGATAACAAAGCCGTCACGGTTTTGATCATAAGTACGGGAAGCACGATCCGGCGTTTCATTATATTTGGTGGAAAGCGCGCCCATTGCATCAAATTCACAGGCTATTTCCCAGCTAAGCTCTTCACCGCCACCAGCAAAAATAACATCCTGTTTGCCAAGCTGGATTAACTCAACAGCATGACCGATACAATGCGCAGAGGTCGAACAAGCAGAACTGATCGAATAGTTAACACCTTTAATTTTAAATGGTGTTGCCAGACAGGCTGAAATGCCGGAAGCCATTGTTCTTGTAACCATATAAGGCCCGACACCCCGTAAGCCACGGGCACGCATACCATCCGCACAGACAACCTGATTATGAGGAGAACCACCACCAGAGCCAACAACCAGCCCTGTGCGTAAATTAGAAACCTGATCATCTGACAGGCCGGAATCTTTAATTGCCTCGTCCATTGCCAGATAAGCATAAACAGAAGCATCACTCATAAAGCGCTGTGTTTTTCGGTCAATCAAACCTGTTGTATCCAGTTTGACATTTCCCCAAACTTGGCTGCGAAGCCCCATTTCTTTGAATTCTTCGGAAAAAGTTATCCCGGAAAGGCCTTCTTTCAGAGATTTAAGCACCTCTTTCTGGTTATTACCAATACTGGAAACAATTCCCAGACCAGTGATTACTGCTCTTTTCATTAATTACCTCATCAATATGTTTACCTGCGGGATTTCCTACTCGCACTTTAGCGTACACTTGTACGCTGAACAAGTCCGATCAGGTTAAAAATCGTGGAACAATTGATCAGAGTCAGTTCTTAAGATCCTCAATAGGTGGTGTAACAGCACCAAGACCGTTAAAATCCCCCATTATTCTTCGCAACAATACAGGTCTTATTTTGAAAAACAGTATCGTGAAAAACAGTGCTATCAGTAGCGCGACCCTAAGCTGGAATGAACAGGGCACACCTATCTCTGAGCAGTTTGATGATGTTTATTTTTCAAATCAAGACGGGTTGGAAGAAACGGTATATGTATTTTTGAAAGGCAATCATTTTCCTCAACGTTTTAGCACCCATCCTCGTTCTGATTGCGTTATAGCTGAAACCGGATTTGGTACAGGGCTAAACTTTCTGGCGATATGGCGCGCTTTCTCAGCTTTCAGGCAGCAGTCACCCGATGCCACATTAAAAAAACTGCATTACATTAGTTTTGAAAAGTATCCATTAAAAATCGCAGATCTAAAAAATGCCCACCAGCGCTGGCCAGAACTTCAGCCATTCTCTGAAGAATTATGTCAACAATGGCCCTTACCACTCTCAGGTTGCCATCGATTAATTCTTGATAATGGTGCTATCACGCTGGATCTTTGGTTTGGTGATGTAAATGAGCTATTACCCAAGCTAACTTCTGGTCTGAACAGCAAAATTGATGCATGGTTTTTAGATGGTTTTGCCCCATCTAAAAATCCACAAATGTGGAGCGAACAACTGTTCACTTCTATGGCAAAATTTTCCCGTCCGGAGGGGACATTTGCGACATTTACTTCCGCCGGTTTAGTTCGCCGTGGATTACAGGAAGCAGGTTTTGATGTCAAAAAAATAAAAGGTTTCGGACGTAAACGAGAGATGCTGACGGGATTTTTACTTCCCACAGCTCATAATCCCAGTTCCGATACCCCCTGGTTTACCCGCCAAAGCGCAACATACACTGATGATATAGCCATCATTGGCGGTGGTATTGCCAGTGCACTCACTGCCCTAGCTTTATTGCGTCGTGGTGCAAAAGTCACTCTATATTGTCAGGATGAACACCCCGCACAGAACGCGTCAGGTAATCAACAAGGCGCACTGTACCCCTTACTGAATGGTCAGAATGATCCACTAGAGCGATTTTTTACCTCCGCATTTACCTTTGCCCGTCGCCAGTACGATCACCTGACTGATCAGGGCGTTTTATTTGATCATCAGTGGGATGGAGTTATCCAGCTGGCCTACGATGAAAAATCGGATAAAAAAATCTCAGGGATACTCCAGACAGTATGGCCAGAAGAAATTGCTGTTGAAATGGATCGCCAGCAACTGAGCCAGATTAGTGGGCTGGATGTCAATTTTCATGGGGTTCATTACCCACAAGGAGGATGGTTATATCCGGGGCAGCTGACTCAGGAAGCCATCAAGCTCGCACAACAACGTGGTATGTGTACGCACTTCAACCATAAAATAATACGTCTGGCTCAGGATGAAAACGGCTGGCAGCTACATATTGAACATCAGGGGCAAGTACAGCTTAAAACCCATAAAGTGGTTGTTATTGCCAATGGTCACTGTTTGCCACAATTTGAACAAACTGAAAAGCTCCCAGTTACCGCTGTTCGTGGACAGGTCAGTCATATCCCAACTACCGAGCGTCTCAGCCAGCTAAAAAGTGTGCTCTGTTACGATGGTTATATGACGCCTGTCAATCCACACAATCAATATCACTGCATTGGCGCTAGTTACCAACGTAATTTTCTGGATATTGAGTATTCTTCCGCCGAGCAACAAGAAAACCGAGACCGTTTATTGAAGTGTTTTCCTGATGTTGAATGGGTGAAAGAGGTTGATATATCAGAAAATAAATCTCGTCAGGGAATACGCTGTGTCATTCGGGATCATATGCCAATGGTGGGTAATGTGCCTGTTCTCAGGGAGATTCTGGAAAAGTATGCCAACTTACCCCAACAAATGCGGTCCGGAGAGAAAATTGATGAGTCCCCTTGTTATCCTGACCTGTTTGTTATTGGTGCGTTAGGGTCTCGGGGTTTATGCTCCGCTCCTTTAAGTGCTGAGTTACTCGCAGGACAAATTTTTGGTGAAGCTCTACCGCTTGATGATGAAACATTAGCGGCTTTAAACCCTAACCGCTTCTGGGTCAGAAAACTGTTACGTGGAAAAAAGGTAAAAACCGAAAAACCTTAAATTACACTGATGCCACACGGCAATTAAAGAAGCTAATCTCCAGTCACGTAGATAAATTATGTGACTGGGGGCATGATTACTAACTAAATTACAATCGGTTCATATAATTATAGGGCGTTTCATAGCACAACGCTGTTCTGCCGAAAAACCATATTCAATTTCACCTTGCAAAATCTGTTGTAATTCCTCACTCATTTCCTGTGGTTCCAGGATAACAAACCCCAGTTTTTGGTAAAAAGGCGCATTCCAAAGGATATTACGGAAAGTTGTTAAAGTGACAGACTGTAATTGACGTTGTTCAGCAACTTGAATAACTGTTTCCATTAATTTCTTGCCTATGCCATTTCGTTGCCAATCCCCATGCACAGACAGTTCAAAAATATGTAACCCATCCTCCAGAGGTTTCGCCAGAATAAAACCTACAGGCACACCCTTATTATTTATTGCAACCCAGCTATTGTGTTGCGTAATATAGCCCAAATGTTGTTGTTCAGTCTGTACATGACCATCAGAAATCCAGGCTAATTCAGGTATGAGACAAAATAGTTGCGCAGCGGAATTTTCAATTATAGCTAACTGATTTATATCTGATAACTGTGTTGGCCGAATAGTAAACATTATACCACCTCGGTAATTATTCAGGATGGAAGCATCAATTTCATTGCGGCGATAATAATACCAGAAAAACCGAACATCATTGTTACCATCCATTTTGTCTGAGATGTTATTTTCTCTAATAGCGTCTTATGGATAGATGCCATTTCTTTATTTACAGATGCAATCTCAGTATGGATAAGCACCTTTACTGATTCAATATCAGCCTTAGTTGCATAGGTATTTTTTATAATTCCTACGTCTATTTTTAGCTCAGTTACATCTGTTTTTAGATCTGCTACATCTGACTTTAACTCTATTACGTCTGTTTTTAATTGTTTTACATCTGTCTTTAGCTCTGTTACGTCTGATTTTAACTCTATTACGTCTGTTTTTAATTGTTTTACATCTGTCTTTAGCTCTATTACGTCTGATTTTAACTGTGTTACGTCTGTTTTTAACTGTGTTACGTCTGTTTTTAACAGTGAAACATCTGTTTTTAATTGTGAAACATCTACCCCCATATTTTCAAATCTTTTTTCTAATATTACATTCATTTCCGTTCTCCCTGTCAGGTTGAAAGTACTAAAACTTATCGATTCAGGTAAAAAGTACTTTTTATATTGCTGATTGTGATCCCCATATTCCCTTTGAACAACATTGGCCTCAATTCTCATATACCACCTCCGAAATATCCTTTTTCTATTCTGTGTTTTTACAGAGAATTTATATTCATTGTTTTTAAATAACCAATAAATGATTACATTTTAAATTTATACATTAGCAATAAAATTAAAATGTATTTTTCATAATACTCCAGACTCTATCATCATTGATTTTTTAAATCATCAGCTGTTCCACTAATAGTAGAATAAAAACCCAGAGAATATATATAAAAAATCATTAAATTACGCTAGCACGTAACTTTAATATATAAAAATAAAATCTTACACTACCCAATGATTTTACTTTATTTCTTTCATAAAAGAACATTCAATATTTAAGATTATCTGTTATTTATCATTAATTGCGAAGCGCTACGCATTTCTATGTAAGAGAGGGCTGTAAAACAACCCTCAAAATAGCGTCAATACATTATGCTCTCGCGCTATCCAATAGCTTTTTCCAGGTGGATAAAATCAAAACCTGATCCGGTGGTGTCAATTCACCAGCCTTAATTGCTTTCTGAACGCTTTCCTCTACGCGCTGATGAAGCTGTTCAATCGTATTAGCACCTTCCAGCTCCAGTTCAGCAACGGCCAGAGTCAGATGCCCGCGCAGGTATCCACCAGCAAATAATTCGTCATCACTGGCATATTCAACCATGTCATCTATCTGTGCCAGAATGCGTGTTTCAAACTCTGCGAGCATTGTTTTTCCTCAAAAATCAAATCAGTTAGCAAAAGGATTTTCCGGGTCAGGAAAATGTTCTGCCTTTAGTGAAGGGGTATTGTAAAACGATTGCAGGGCACGAATAAAGCGCGCCGCGCGTAGGGGGATTCCATTTTCAAGGTATGCAATGACCTGAGCATGAACTTTCCGCTGAAAAGTAAAACGATCCGGCTCAAAATCACCGTCCAGATTATCGCAACTAATGTTGAACGGAAAGCCAGCAGCCATACAGAATAGCCACTCTAATGCCTGAGGTTTAATTTCGACTTTTTCAAATTCAGCCTGAGTTTGAGCATCGCGGCCATCGGGACAATACCAATAACCAAAATCAACCAATTTACGACGCTCTGTACCTGCAATGCACCAATGGGAAATTTCATGTAAACCGCTGGCGTAAAAGCCGTGGGCAAATACGACCCGGTTATAAACTTCTCTATCATCTGCGGGTAGATAAATTGGCTCATCATCGCCTTTGATCAAACGGGTGTTATAGTCATCGCTAAAGCAATTATCAAAAATTTCAATTAGTTGTTGATAATGATGTTCAGCCATTTATTAATACAATCCTAAAAATTAAAAATAAAATGCCAGCCAGGAACGGATGGTTTCACCATGCTGTTCATGAAGCAATTTGATGCTCATTAAAAAAGAGATGGTTACCAGCATCGGACGAATCAATTTCTGCCCTCTGCTCAATACCAAACCAGCCCCTAAGCGTGCTCCAATCATCTGACCGGCCAGCATAACAAAACCCAGCAGCCATAAAACCTGCCCGCCAAGAATAAAGAAAACTAATGCACCGAGATTAGCTGCGCAATTCAGCACTTTTGCATGTGCAGTTGCCTTAGCCAGATTGTAACCACAGAGCATGACGTAAGAAAGTGCCAGAAAAGAGCCGGTTCCCGGCCCGAATACACCATCGTAAAATCCGATTCCTCCCCCGGCAAGGCAACCAAATGCAATCGGTCCCAGACGGCGCGGTCGATCTTCTGCACCTATATTGGGTACCAACAGGAAGTAAAGGCCGATAATCATAACCAGAACCGGTAAGGCATAGCGCAGTAAATCCGGTGATACAAACTGAACCAGTAATGCGCCTGACATTCCGCCCAGAACCGTCATCGTGATGGCAAATCGTTGAGAATGTAAGCTTACGATCCCCCGGCGGATAAAATACAGGCTGGCAGAGAGTGAACTACCTACAGCCTGAAGTTTCCCTGTTGCCAGTGCCTGAACCGGCGTAATACCTGTGGATAATAAAGCGGGGATCGTTAACAGCCCGCCACCACCTGCTATTGAATCGATAAAACCTGCAACCAGGGCAACTAAAAAGAGAAAACCATAAACTTCCGGACCCAGTAATGACCATTCCATGATGTATTTCACCAGAAAATTGCTTATCCGATATCACAGTGTCTTTCGGCACCTGTTCATATTTGTTGAACTTCTGGTTCACCAGCTTGGAAGCGAAGGTGACACATCAGCACATTGTGCTCTCTGGCGCAACAGATGATCCATCAGGACTATCGCCATCATTGCCTCTGCAATAGGCACTGCGCGGATACCAACACAAGGATCATGCCGACCCCGTGTAACCATATCCACTTCTTCGCCCTGCCGATTAATTGTTTTACCTGAGACCATAATGCTGGATGTCGGTTTCAGCGCAATGTGGGCAACAATAGGCTGACTACTACTGATCCCCCCCAGAATGCCGCCCGCATGGTTACTGGTAAAACCCTGAGAGGTGATTTCATCCCTGTTTTCGCTGCCACGCAGGCCAATTACGCCAAAACCATCACCAATTTCTACTCCTTTCACAGCATTAATACTCATTAGCGCATGGGCAATGTCGGCATCCAGACGGTCAAAAACCGGTTCTCCTAATCCAGCCGGAACATTTTCAGCCACAACGGTCACTCTGGCCCCAATGGAATCCCCTTCTTTCTTCAGGGAACGTAATAATTCGTCAAGCTGAGTTAATTTACTTTCATCAGGACAGAAAAACGGGTTCTGCTCAACCAGATCCCAGTCTTTCATTTCGCAGTGAATATCTCCCATCTGAGTCAGGCAGGCACGGACACGAATACCATGTTTTTCGAATAAATATTTTTTGGCAATCGCGCCTGCAGCAACACGTATTGCAGTTTCGCGAGCAGATGAACGTCCACCTCCGCGATAATCGCGCAATCCATATTTTTGTTCATAGGTATAATCGGCATGGCCGGGACGGAAAACATCTTTGATAGCACTGTAGTCTTGCGAACGTTGATCGGTGTTTTCAATTAATAAGCCAATACTGGTTCCGGTTGTTACTCCCTCAAAAACACCAGAAAGTATGCGAACCTCATCGGGTTCACGGCGCTGAGTGGTATAGCGGGAAGTCCCGGGACGACGCCTGTCCAGATCAATTTGCAAATCGGCTTCCGAAATAACAATACCAGGTGGAACACCATCAACAATTCCACCCAATGCAAGACCGTGAGATTCACCAAATGTGGTGACACGGAAAAACTGTCCAATACTGTTGCCTGCCATACCTATCCTGCCATTATTTCTTATGTATTAAGATTAGATGTTAAATAACAATAAACTAACAAATGGTTAAAGCATAATTTATTTCACACGTTTTATTTAACTATACCAATTCAACTTCAAGATGCGTGTTATATCGCCCCGCGATGCGGGGAGATATAAGGGCTCACTTCATATTACCCGTTGTATACACTTCGTCTTTCAAGTTGCCTCTTTGTTGGCGACGTATCTTGAAATCCATTGTGTATAGCTTGAAGTTTATCGGGCATAAAATGTGCTAAAGAACACTTTAACCATTGGGCTTAATATTGTGTGTAACGAACTTTAATCTTTGAACAGGTGAAAATGTTCGTGATATTCGACTAACTGGCTACGGGTCAACATGAAGACGCCACCGCCGCCATGTTCAAATTCCAGCCATGTGAATGGTACATCAGGATACTGTCCGATCAGGTGAACCATGCTATTACCGACTTCACATATCAGCACACCCTCTTCTGTCAGGAAATCCGGTGCGGTCGCAAGAATACGACGAACCAGATCCAGCCCATCCACTCCCGCAGCCAGACCCAGCTCCGGTTCACGATGAAATTCATCCGGCAAGTCACTCATATCTTCTTCATCCACATAAGGTGGATTAGTCACGATAAGATCGTATTTCATCGGAGGCATATCGCGGAACATATCAGAGCGGATTGGTATGACACGATGTAACAGAGCATGGTTTTCAATATTCTGTTCTGTCACAGCTAAGGCATCAGCAGAAATATCAACTGCATCAACTTCTGCCTCAGGGAAAGCATGAGCACACGCAATCGCAATACAACCGCTTCCGGTGCACAGATCCAGAATGGTTGATGGCTCTTGTGGTAGCAACCCTGCAAATTGGTTGTTAATCAACTCACCAATAGGTGAACGCGGTACCAGAACCCGCTCATCAACATAAAACTCATGCCCACAGAACCATGCACGGTTAGTCAGGTAAGCGATCGGAATGCGATCATTGATACGACGCTGAACACATTCAGCAATACGATGACGCTCCGTTGTTGTCAGGCGGGATGCCATCATGTTTTCTGGTATATCGATAGGCAGGTGCAATGTTGGAAGAACCAATTGCAAAGCCTCATCCCATGGGTTATCTGTCCCATGACCATAATAGATGCCGGCTGCACTGAAACGGCTGGTTGCCCAGCGCAGCATATCCTGAATGGTATGCAGCTCCGCGACGGCTTCATCTACAAAAATCTTATCCACAAGCACCTCTAAACCTCAAGAATATTAAGTCTGCTAGTTTGCCACGATCCCCGCCACAAATCAGCTATCTGAGCATGTGAATTATTTCAGGTGAAAAGCATATGTGAGTTCGAAAAAAACATAAAAGCCATCCTGCTCTGACAAGATGGCTTTCATAAACACTATCTTTTTTATTAATCAGGCTTTTTTCTCACCCGATGTCTTGACCCACAAGAAATAGCAGGCGGTCAATAATGCTACCCAACCGAGCCCCACATATAACGCAACACGTGTATGCGGGAAATAACCCAGCACCACTATGATGAATGCCATAAATGCGATTGTCAGCATTGGCGCTATCGGCCAGAACGGTACAGGGAATTGCAGTTGTTTAGCTTCTTCCGCAGGCATTTTCCGACGCATCATGTATTGCGATAACAGAATCATCAGCCATACCCATACCGTGGCAAAGGTTGCGATAGAAGCGATAATCAAGAAGATTTCTTCCGGTAATATATAATTCAACCATACACCGACCAATAAAATGACTGACATCACCAATACAGTCACCCACGGCACACCATGTTTTGTCAGTTTGTTGAAAAAAGCAGGTGCCTGCTTTTTCTGCGCCATGCCATACATCATCCGTCCGGCACCAAAAATATCACTGTTGATAGCTGAAATTGCCGCTGTAATAACGACAAGATTCAGAATATGGGCAGCATAGTTGAAGTTCAGGCTGGAGAAAATTTGCACGAATGGGCTGCCATTCTGACCAACCTGATTCCACGGATAAATACACATCAGAACAAACAGGGTAAGAACATAAAACAACAGAATACGCACAGGAACAGCATTGATGGCTCTTGGGATAGAATATGTCGGATTTTTCGCTTCACTGGCGGTAATGCCGATAACTTCAATACCACCAAATGCAAACATCACAACGGTAAATGAAGCAATGATCCCGGTAACGCCGTTCGGCATAAAGCCGCCATGTTCCCACAGATTTGATAAACCAGTTGCATGGTCGGTTCCCTGATTAAATCCGAACATCATGATTGCAAAACCACCGACAATCATGGCAATGATTGCAACTACTTTTATGATGGAAAGCCAGAATTCCATCTCACCAAAAACTTTAACGTTACACAGATTTATCGCCCCAATAAACAAGACGATACCGAGAACCCAAATCCATTGATCAACATGGGGAAACCAGAATTTCATATAGAGGCCAAATGCCGTGACATCCGCCAGACAGACCACCAGCATTTCAAAGACATAAGTCCATCCAGTCAGAAAACCCGCCAGCGGCCCCAGATAATGGCTGGCATAATGAGAGAATGAACCGGGCACAGGGTTATGAACCGCCATTTCCCCCAATGCCCGCATAACCATAAAAACAGCGGCTCCTCCGATAATATACGCCAGCAATACCGCCGGCCCTGCGGCCTGAATAGCTCCCGCAGAACCATAAAAAAGCCCGGTACCAATTGCCGACCCCAGTGCCATAAACCGAATATGACGAACACTTAGCCCACGCTTGAGTTGTGAGGTGTTTTGCATGATTTATCCCTATTTCTTTTATTATTAGATGTGAAAGATAAATACAACGATAAGGCCGGGAAAACCGGCCTTCAGACGATTTAGTTTATGTGGTTTTTCAGGATATTACCAATCGGCAGGATCTTATCTGCCGGTAATAATGCAGAAAGTTGCTGTTCTGCCAATAACTGGATAGCTGCTTCAATATCCGGTGCGAAAAAACGGTCTTTATCGTAATACTTCACTTTATTACGCAGAATATGACGGGCTTTCTCAAGCGTTGGGCTGCTCTTTAACCCTTCACGGAAATCGATGCCCTGACATGCCGTCAGCCATTCAATTGCCAGAATACCCCTGACGTTATCCGCCATTTCCCACAAGCGACGACCTGCTGCCGGTGCCATAGAAACATGATCTTCCTGATTCGCTGACGTCGGCAAGCTGTCAACACTGGAAGGATGTGCTAACGCCTTATTTTCACTTGCCAGTGCAGCTGCAGTTACCTGAGCAATCATAAATCCAGAGTTCACTCCGCTGTTTTTGACCAGAAACGGAGGCAACTGAGACATATTGCTATCCATCAGCAGAGCAATCCGCCGTTCTGCCAGTGCACCAATCTCCGCCAGCGCAAGAGCCAGATTATCCGATGCCATCGCGACAGGTTCAGCATGGAAATTCCCGCCGGAAATCACTTCGTCCTGCTCAGTGAAAACCAGTGGGTTATCAGAAACAGCATTAGCCTCAACCATAATGACATCAGCAGCATGGCGAATTTGGGTCAGGCAAGCACCCATGACCTGAGGCTGGCAACGCAGTGAATAAGGGTCCTGAACTTTCGGGCAGTTTTCGTGGGAGGCAGAAATGTCACTTTTCTCTTCCAATACAAACCGGTACAAAGCTGCAACATCAATTTGCCCCTGCTGCCCGCGGACTTCATGAATACGTGCGTCAAATGGCTTACGGGAACCCAGAGCCGCTTCAACAGATAAAGCGCCACACACAACGGCTGATGCCAGTAATTCTTCCGCGGCAAACAAGCCTTTCAAAGCAAATGCCGTTGAAGTCTGAGTGCCATTCAGTAATGCCAGTCCCTCTTTTGCGACCAGTGTAAATGGCTGAAGACCCGCTTTTGCCAGGGCTTCTTTTGCCGGCAACCATTCCCCGCGATAACGGGCTTTGCCCTCACCCAGCAATAACAGGCTCATATGTGCCAGCGGAGCCAAATCACCAGAAGCCCCAACCGACCCTTTAGCCGGAATGCAAGGATAAACTTCGGCATTCACCAATGCTATCAAGGCTTGAATCACTTCCAGACGGATACCTGAGTAACCACGGGCTAAACTGTTAATTTTTAATACGACCATCAAACGGACGATTTCATCCGGCAGCGGTTCACCAACACCCGCCGCATGTGACATAACAATCGAACGTTGCAGTTCTTCTAAATCCTGTTCTGCAATTCGAGTATTTGCCAGTAATCCAAAACCCGTATTAATTCCGTAAGCAGTTCTGTTTTCATTAATGATGCGGTTAACACATTCAACACTGTTCTCTATCGCCGCAAAGCATTGCTCATCTAACGTTATTTGTACCGGATGCTGATAGACATGGCGTAACTCTTCAAGCGTCATTTTTCCCGGATGAATAGTGATATATTTCATATTAGTAACGCTCCTTATTTGATTTCTGCCGCTTGAGTGTCTTCTTTTCGGGTATTGAGCATAGGTAAATTCAGCCCTTGTTCTTCTGCGCATTGAATGGCCAGTTCATAACCTGCATCTGCATGGCGCATAACACCTGTCGCCGGATCATTATGGAGTACCCGGGCAATGCGCTCCGCCGCTTCATCTGAACCATCACAGACAATGACCATGCCAGAGTGCTGGGAGAATCCCATACCAACCCCGCCGCCGTGATGCAGCGATACCCATGTTGCTCCACTGGCTGTATTTAACAGGGCATTCAGCAATGGCCAGTCAGAGACTGCGTCAGAGCCATCTTTCATTGATTCGGTTTCACGGTTAGGGCTTGCTACTGAGCCTGAATCCAGATGGTCACGTCCGATCACTATTGGCGCAGAAAGTTCGCCATTACGAACCATTTCATTGAAAGCCAGACCCAGTTTGGCGCGATCACCCAACCCTACCCAGCAAATACGTGCTGGCAGGCCCTGAAAGCTGATGCGTTCGCGAGCCATATCCAGCCAGCGATGCAGATGGTTGTCATCCGGCAATAGTTCTTTTACTTTGGCATCTGTTTTATAAATATCCTGAGGGTCGCCAGAAAGTGCCGCCCAACGGAAAGGGCCTATGCCGCGACAGAAAAGCGGGCGGATATAAGCAGGAACAAACCCCGGGAAATCAAAGGCATTTTCAACACCCATTTCCTTAGCCATCTGCCTGATATTATTGCCGTAATCAAAAGTAGGGATACCTTGTTTCTGGAAGTCCAGCATCGCGGCTACATGCTGTGCCATCGATGCTTTTGCAGCCTGAACAACGTGTTCCGGCTCAGTTTCAGCCCGACGGCAATACTCTTCCCATGTCCATCCTACCGGCAAATAACCGTGTAGTGGATCATGAGCACTGGTCTGGTCTGTCACCATATCAGGGCGAATACCACGGCGAACCAGTTCTGGTAAAATCTCCGCCGCGTTACCACACAATGCTATCGATACTGCTTTACCTTCGCGGGTATAGCGCTCAATACGTGCCAGCGCATCATCCAGATCTGTGGCCTGCTCATCCACGTACTGGGTACGTAAACGAAAATCAATCCGGCTTTGCTGACATTCAATATTCAGCGATGAAGCACCTGCCAGTGTTGCGGCCAGAGGCTGCGCCCCTCCCATACCACCTAATCCGGCTGTCAGAACCCAGCGACCGGTCAAATCACCGTTATAGTGCTGACGCCCTGCTTCGACAAATGTTTCATAAGTGCCCTGTACAATTCCCTGACTGCCGATATATATCCAACTGCCGGCTGTCATCTGGCCGTACATCGCTAATCCCTTAGCATCCAGTTCATTAAAGTGTTCCCACGTTGCCCAGTGAGGAACCAGATTTGAGTTGGCAATCAGTACACGGGGAGCATTTTCATGTGTTTTGAAAACGCCGACGGGTTTGCCTGACTGAACCAGTAATGTCTCGTTGCTCTCAAGATTTTTCAGAGTTTCAACAATCTTTTCATAACATTCCCAATTTCTGGCTGCGCGACCAATACCACCATAAACCACCAGCTCATGGGGATTTTCTGCAACGTCAGGATCAAGATTGTTCATAAGCATGCGAAGCGGGGCTTCTGTCAGCCAGCTTTTTGCTGTGAGTTTTGTACCTCTGGGAGCACGGATAACCGCATTACTGAATTTATTATTTTGCGTTGTCACAGTTTTTCCTTTTTCATATTTATGAAAATTTATTAACTGTATAGTTGTATATACATGTATATTCAATAGGCAAAAATGTGACGGAGATAAAGTCAATAATTTTGTTATTTTTCTTTTTTATTGAAGATCAATAGGATGTTTATAATTTACTCGCAGAATCTCAGAAGGGAATTTTGCTGGTTTTGTGTTTTACATCACATATGCTTTACATTTTCGTTACCTTCTCCTCTCATGCATAAAGCAAAGAGGAGACTTTTGAGTACAGAGAAAACCAATCATAAACGTCAATTCACGAGCTAAAACGCCCTTTCAACTTATAACGGTGACCGGGAAATAATAATCTGGCACTGGAAACTATATGTTCTTGTGACCAAGTTCGGCGACTGATTAATAAACAGGGAGAATTCTCCTCTATTTGCAGTAAACGGCAGGAGCGGGCATCGCCGGCAACAGCTTCTACAATATGCTCTCCTTCCGTAAGCGGTGCCACTATCGATAAGTAATCATGGGCAGTCTGTTGATGAAAATCCTGTCGGAGATATTCCGGTGCCGCTAATGCATTAACATAACGGTCCTCAATTTGTACGGGCACATCATTTTCATAATGGAGAATAATTGAGTGATAAACCGCTGTACCGGCTTTTATTCCCAGCTCTTTGGCCTGAGTCATATTAGCGGTGACTTCCGCCAGCTTTAATACCTTACAGTGATGGCGATGGGTACGTGCCGCAATCTCATCAGCAATACTGTGAATTTCAAACAGGGCGGACTGCCCTTTCGGCTCTGATACAAAAGAGCCGACCCCCTGTAAACGGAATAAAAGCCCTTCTGCCGTCAGTTCCCGTAATGCCCTGTTTGCTGTCATGCGACTGCAATTGAATTGTTTTACTAACTCAGATTCTGAAGGCACTCTGTCATGGGGTTGCCACTCCCCGGTATGAATTTTTTCAATAATTGATTGTTTGACTTTCGCATACAGAGGTACGGGCTTAGTTATTTTGTCTGATAAATCAATGGTCACAATAAATTCCTTCCTACTCCCGAGCCAATTATCCATTCCACCAATGCACTATTTGCCATGCAAGGCGAGCCGCGGCTTTACCGCCCATACCCTGAATATCGTACAATGGATTCAGCTCAACGAGATCAACAGCCTGTAATTTTTTACTCTGGCAAATCGGCTGGATCAGTGACAATAAACGCTCTAACGGAACACCGAGCGCAGCCGGAGCTGAAACTGACGGCATTTGCCAAATCGGTAATACGTCCAAATCAATCGTCATGTAGATGATTTCAGCCTGATTCAGCATATCCTGTATCTGTTGTTGAACCTTATCCAACATAGAATCAATACATTGGGTATCCCAAATAATAGTGACATCAAGATGATTCGCTTCATCCAATAAAGCTTGTGTATTTGAGGCCAGACTGGCACCCACACAACTATAATTAAACGGACGCTGTTGCTGGTGACAATAATCAGCAAGCTGGCGGAATGGTGTTCCTGATGTTGCCTGTGGCGCATTGCGTAGATCCAGATGCGCATCAAAATTAATGATTCCTACCCGCTGTGCTGGAAACGCACGATAAATGCCCATACCATGAGCAAATGCAGTTTCATGACCGCCACCAAAAATAAGGGTACGCATTTTCTGGCTCTGACAGGCATAGACAGCATCACTCAGAGCACTTTGGGCTTCACTTAACTGACCACTATTCGCCCGGATATTACCCAAATCCACCAGCAATTCATGCCCATCATGGCTCGCCATATTTGCCAGCGACTGACGCAAATATTCAGGCCCTGATTTTGCTCCCGGTCGCCCCTGATTGAGTTTCACTCCTTCATCACATTCAAAACCCAACAATGCAATATGATTCGGATATTGTTCAGGGGAAAAATCAGCGGGTTGTTTTATCGTCTGGAACATGCGTAAAGCATTATTGGCTTCGGCAAGGTCATTACGCCCCTGCCAAATGTTTTCTGATGTCGGATGCCATAATTTCATGTTATTTCCCTCGTTATTATTTATTGTTCACAAAAAATTATGCGTAATTACGCCACGATAGACACGGTAAACCAACGGATTACGACCTAACTCGTATAATATATCTACAGGTTCTTTTGCATCCCAAACAATAAAATCAGCCATATAACCTGCTGCTATCTGACCGTGGCTTTCCGCTCTGCCCAATGCTCGGGCTGCATGAATAGTTACGCCCTGCCATGCTTCTTCCGGTGTCAGACCGAACTGGACACAAGCCATATTCATCATCATACGTAGTGACGTGAACGGGCTGGTTCCCGGATTAAAATCCGTAGAAATCGCCATCGGTACGCGGTACTGGCGTAATAAAGCAATCGGAGGGCATTGTGTCTCTTTCAGAAAATAAAATGCTCCCGGCAATAAAACGGCAACCGTTCCACTGCGGCTAATTGCCTGAACGCCTTTTTCATCCAGATATTCAATGTGATCAACAGATAAGCCCTGATAATCAGCAACCAGCTCAGTTCCACCCAGATTGGAAAGCTGTTCAACATGGCCTTTGACGGGAATATTTAATCTTCTGGCCGCATCAAAGACGCGTTTAGTCTGTTCAAGACTGAATCCAACGCTTTCGCAAAACACATCCACAGATTCAAATAACTGTTTTTGCCAAAGATTGGGCAGAATAGTGTTACAAACTAAGTCAATATAAGCGTCAGGATTATGTTTGTATTCGGGAGGAACAGCATGAGCGGAAAGCAGAGTCGGGCTGATTTCAATTGGGTTTTTCTGCCCTAATATCCGAATAACCTCCAGTTGTTTCTCTTCATTCTCCAAATCCAGCCCATAACCTGATTTCATTTCAATGGTTGTGACACCTTCAGCTATCAATGCACTCAGCCGCTTTTGAGCCGAGATTTCCAGTTGTTGGGCTGAGCTTTGCCGGGTGGCATTGACTGTAGCATTAATACCGCCACCTTTAGCACTGATTTGTGCATAAGAAATACCATTCAGACGCTGCTCCCACTCTGATGCCCGGTTACCACCAAAAACCAGATGAGTATGACAGTCGATCAGGCCGGGAGTAATTAATCGCTGTTCTGCATCAATCACCTTGCAACGGCTAGCTGGCACACTCTCCGTTGGCAGAACTGCCAGAATTTTTTCATCCCGTATGATCAAATCATATTGTTCCAGAATACCGTAATTATGCTTGCCATCCATTTTACTGATTGTAGGGTTCATTGTGGCAAGTCTGGCATTACGCCAGATAATGTCGGTATCTTTCAGTTCAATCGACATTATTTTCGTCCTGTTATTTTTTTGTTGTTACTGACAGTTGTTATGTTGTATATACATTTATTTTATAACCAGACACAATTGTCAAATAATTTTATGAACAGCATGTTTCCAAAAATAATAGCGTCTAAGCAAAATCTTAATAAATCAGGTACAATCACCGAAAGTTGTTAATGAATTAGTATGTAATGAAGAAGAAAAAACCATTAAATGAAGAAGACATCAGTCTATTTAGAACGTCAGTAGTGGGAACCCGTCGGATTACTCAGGATAAAGTCTTACACTCCCCAAAAAGAAAAAAAATTAGTCAAATGGCACCTGAGCGCCTGATGCAAGAACAGGTCGATGCTAGTTACTATTTTTCTGATGAGTTTCAGCCTAATCTGGATATGGAAGGCCCGACTCGTTATGTACGAGAAGGAGCCAATCATTATGAACTGAAAAAGCTGCGGCGAGGTGATTATCCCCCTGAACTTTTTCTGGATTTACACGGATTAACTCAGTTACAGGCTAAACAGGAAATCGGGGCGTTAATCGCGGCCTGTCGTCGAGAAAATGTCTATTGTGCCTGTGTTATGCATGGTCACGGTAAACATATCCTCAAGCAACAAACGCCCCTATGGCTCGCGCAACATCCCGATATTATCGCTTTTCATCAGGCACCTAAAGAATGGGGAGGAAACGCTGCATTACTCATTTTGGTTGAACAGGATGAGTTTATACAGCGTTAGCTAAAACACGTTTTAACCTGCGGACTGGTCAGGGCTACAATTGTGCCGGAGAGGTTTGCCATAGTAGGCGACCTTTTTGCGTCTGCTCATCCAGCTCCACACAGGCAATACTGGATGTCGAAAACATCGGAGGGGCTTGCGCAGGGCAAAGCTCAGATACTAAATAGCCAACTAAAGGTAAATGAGAAACTACCAAGATGGCTTTTTTTCCTTGCTCTGCCAAAACCTGTAAGTAACTTGCCACCAGCTCAGCATCACCCGATGGGGTTAGCTCTTCTAACATTTCCTCACTATCAGGTAATACCAGACTCTCACGCACTACTTGCAGAGTCTGCCTCGCCCGGATATAAGGACTGACCAGTACACAATCAATCTCTGGCTTCTGTTGCCCAAGCCAAAGCGCCATTTTCTGCGATTCCTGACAGCCGCGCGGCGTTAACTCCCGCGTTGCATCACTGATTGAGTTAAAAGCAGCATCACCATGACGCATAATAAACACGAACATAATTCACCGTTGAGTTAAATTTCAGAACTAATTCTAATATTTACTTTCATTCTACCAAAAATAACCCTGAAATTACTCAGGCAATTAGCTGAATTAAAGCCACCCGTTTTCAGGTAACTTATCACGAAAGCAAAATAATATTATTGAGAGCGAACTGTGAACCTTTGATAAAAGGTTTCAATGAAAATTGAGAGATATTCTGCCGCAAAATACGGCTAAATAAAATTACTAATAATGGGTGATATATGTATTGTTTGGCTATTATATTAAGCTGATAACTTAACAATAAAAAATTTATACACAATATATTGTTTAGCTATTATAGATAAAACCGGCCCTTTAAGTTAAAAGGACCGGTATCACTTATTAAAAAATACCAGAAGAAGCGTATATGCGTTATTCGTAGAATCTCTTATCCTGTTCAGCCATCTGAATCAGACGTTCACAGGGTGCAAACCTGTCTCCGTACTGCTGTGCCAGACGTTGCAAAGTTTCTACAACATGACGGCTACCAAGCTTATCCATATAACGGAATGGTCCTCCCAGGAATGGCGGGAAACCAATACCAAATACAGCACCTATATCACCATCACGAGGGCTGCGGATGATACTTTCATCCAGACAACGTACAGCTTCATTTAACATTAACATCAGACAACGCTGAGCAATGTCTGAGCGTGACATTTTTGCAGCAGGCTGAACTTTCAACAGGGAATAAATGGAAGAATCAGCCTCTTTGCTATTTTTCCTGAATGACCAGAACTTATTCTTTTTAGTTGCATAGGAATAAAAACCACGACCGTTTTTCTTACCCTTGCGATCGTCATTCAGCACAGCATCTAAAATTGCCGGTGGTGTAAACCGCTCCCCTAATTGATCCACCAACACAGGGATAATTTTGGTTCCGACATCAATACCGACTTCATCCAGCAAATTGATTGGCCCGATTGGGAAACCAAAATCAACCAGAGCTTTATCGATATGTTCGATAGGTTCCCCTTCCACCAGGCAATAGCCCGCTTCATTAATATAAGGAGATAAAATTCGGTTAACATAAAACCCGGCTTTATCTCCCACAACAATGGCGGTTTTACCCTGTTTTTTCGCCAGTGCTACTGCTGTCGCTATTGTTTTTTCACTTGTTCCTGCATGTGGAATGACTTCCACCAACGGCATCTTATCTACAGGGCTGAAGTAATGAAGGCCAATAACCTGCTCCGGTCGTTTAGCAATTTCCGCAATCTGGTGAATCGGCAATGAAGACGTGTTAGACGCGAAAATAGTTTCCGCTTTTGTATTCGCTTCAATTTCTGCGACCATCTTACGTTTCAGTACCAAGTCTTCAAATACGGCTTCAACCACAATATCAGCCTGTTTAAAACCACTGTAATCAGTAGTACCAGATAGCAGAGACATCTGACGAGAACGCTTCGATGGAGTCAGACGCCGTTGACTGACGCGTTTGGAAAGCATATCCCATGTATATTTCAGGGCCTGATTAATGCCTTTCTCATTAATATCTTTGATACGCGCCGGTAAATGACCACGAGTTGCGGTTACATTAGCAATCCCGCCCCCCATCAAGCCACCACCTAAAATCCCCACATGCCTGATTTGAGCAGGCAGTTCCGAAGAACCCGTCTCATTTTTTAATGAAGTGGTAGCAAAAAACAGACTGCGCAGTGCCGATGATTCGGATGACATAGCCAGCTCACCAAATGCTTTGGCCTCTGCCTGCAAACCGGCTTTTTGCCCTTTATCCAGACCAAGGCGAATCACATCAATGATCCGTTCTGGTGCGGGATAATGACCATGAGTTTTGGCCCGCGTTTTTTGCTGAACCATACGGAATAATAATGGCCTGCCAAGAGCGCTCGCTAACAGACGTTGTGACCATGCCAGAGGTTTGCGTTTAGCAACACCTTTCTTAACATATTGAACTGCTACATCCAGCAAAATATCCAAAGGAACAGCATCATCAACAACACCCAGTCGTTTTGCCTGTTTTGCTTTGAGCTGACGCCCTGTCAGGATCATATCTAATGCAGAGCTGACACCAATCAAACGGGGTAGTCTTTGAGTCCCGCCGGAACCCGGCAACAACCCGAGCTGTACTTCAGGTAAACCAAGACGGGTTTTATCATCCAGAGAACAAATACGTGCATGGCAGGCTAATGCAAACTCCAACCCACCTCCTAAGCATGCACCATGCATAGCCGCAACAATAGGTAAAGAATAACTGGCAATTTTATCAAATAATTCCTGACCTTTTTCAGCCAGAGCCGTTGCTTCCTGTTGAGTCTGGCAACCCGCGATCATCGTAATATCTGCACCGGCAATAAAGGTGTCGGACTTACCGGATATAATCACCAGCCCTTTTAAACCGGAAACCTGTTGTGCCTGCTCGAAAACCGCCAGAAATTGCTCAACAAACTCCGCTTTCAGCGTATTAACTTTCTCACCCGGAACATCAATAGTAATAACGCCAACTCTGTCATCTCTGACAGAAAAACTGAATACCGATTGTTCTGCTGACATGATTGTTTCATCCAGAGCCATTATTCCACCTCCAATACCATCGCAGCACCCAAGCCACCAGCTGCACAGGCTGTTGTCAGCCCAAGCCCGCCTCCACGGCGACGCAGTTCATTCAGGGTCTGGGTCACCATTCTGGCACCGGTGGCAGCAAATGGATGCCCGTAAGCAATTGAACCACCTAGTACGTTGAATTTATCCATATCAACCTCACCAATCGCCTGAGAACGTCCCAATTTCTCGCGGGCAAATTTATCACTGGCAAACATTTTCAGGTTTGTCAGAGTCTGAGCGGCAAACGCTTCATGCATATCAATAAGGGAAAGTTCATTCAACGTAATCCCTGCTCTGTCCAGTGCCAGTGGAGTTGCATATGATGGCCCCAGTAACATGTCCTGCCAGACATCAATCGCTGAAAACGCATAACTGCGCAAATAGCCCAATGGCACCATGCCAAGTTCTTTAGCAGCGGATTCACTCATCAAAATCACTGCCGCGGCACCATCAGTCAGCGGAGTACTATTGGCCGCAGTGACTGTGCCATATTTGCGATCAAAAGCCGGGCGTAATTTCGCATAAGATGTAAGTTCTGAGTTTTTGCGGATATTATTATCTTCCTGCAAAGATTCGCGATATGGAGGGAAATGAGCGGATATCACTTCATCACGTAATAGTCCCTTCTCCCAGGCTTTAGCCGCCATCAAATGAGAGCGGTGCGCCAGCTCATCCTGTGCTTCACGACTGATATGGTAGGTTTTCGCCATTTGTTCAGCAGTATCGCCCATTCTTAACCCGGTGGAATATTCAGCAACTGCTGGCGATACGGGCAGTAAATCTTTTAATTTCAATCTACTCAGCAAGTTAAGGCGCTGTGAAAGGCTTTTGGCTTTATTCATATCAACCAGAGTACGAGCCAGTGATTTGGTCACCCCAATTGGCAGGACAGATGAAGAATCAGCCCCACCAGCAATTCCCACATTCACGGTTCCTGCCATAATACTTTCTGCTACATTAGCTATCGCCTGAAAACTGGTTGCGCAGGCCCGGGAAACACTGTACGCATCTGTACCAACACTTAAACCCGCACCCAACACGATTTCCCGTGCAATATTCGGGGCTTCAGGCATTTGAACAACCTGACCAAAAACCAATTGGTCGATCTTCTCTGGTGGCAGCCCACTTCTGATAACCAACTCACTGACAACAGCTTTCCCCAAATCAACAGCCGGAATACCGTGGTAGTTCGTTGCCTGTTTAGCAAAAGGAAGGCGTAGCCCACTGACAATAGCAACTCGTTCCTTTTGTTGTGCCACTTTTGTTGAAGAACGACTCATAGCAACTCCTGCAATAATCATTAATTAAATCAACTGATTAAAATTATTTACTCACCTCATAAGAGGTCAGACCTGATGAAGCATTGTTAACGTAATGTTGGGAAATAGCAAACAGGAATAAACTAAAAATGCGAGCAAGCGCAACTTTAATAGATTTATAATTTATACGATCTGAACAGATAGCACGCGAAAAAAAGATGAAGAAACACTTATTGGTTACAACAAATAATCATCAGCTTTCCCATTGTTATGACTATTTTTGACCACAATGGGAAAACTATAACTCTGAAAGTAGTTAACGCAATCCCAGCTGAAATATCATAGCCTCTGCCTGACAACTAAATGTAAAATCTATGGTCAATTGCATACCATCATGCACTTCTTCTATTTTATGGCTGATGATGCAAGGATCAGATTCCACCTTTTTTGCTTTTTCTGTCAATATATTAAGTATTGCATCTGCTTCCTGACTGCTGGCAAAAATCTGTTGATAAGAAGCCGTGCACTCTTCATTATCAATGACTGTACCAACATCAACACAACAGCAAGCGGCCGTTTCGTTAGCCCCATGGCGCTTAATTACATCAGTCATCTTATTTCTCCGACAATAAAAATCCAAATCTGATTTTACGTTGTACTTTCCTTTAATAACCACTATTTACGCTGCGTAATACCATTTATTTCACTCTTTATTGATCTCAGCACGTTAATTAAATCGCGTTTACATCTCGTTAACACCAACTGTCTATTTTTTGTTAAGCAAGTCCCATTTTAGTAATCATTTTCGTCATATTTTAAAAACATTCTTGCAACACATTGCGATCTCAGGCCTATACTTCTCACACTGGTCTGATTTGTCATTGTGATGAACCGACTCTACAATTCCGCGCTCTCAGCTACTTGAGTAGCATGTTAAATAATAATTAAACAATGAGGTTTTGGTTATGAACCAGAAAAACCTATTTTCACGTTCAGCATTAGCAGTGGCGGTTGCGATTATTTCATCTAACGCTAATGCTGCAGGTTTTCAATTGAATGAATATTCATCATCAGGACTAGGTCGTGCATTTTCTGGGGCAGGTGTTGTTGCAGAAGACGCCTCTGAAGGCAGCCGCAACCCTGCAGCCATGACCCTATTTGATCGCCCATCCTTTTCCGGCGGTTTTATTTATGTTAAGCCAAAAGTTGATATTACTGGTGAGTCTCCTGTTACTAAAAATAGTACAGATGCGAAAAATATCGCACCAAATGCACCAGTACCAAATCTACATTTCATTACACCAGTCACCGATGAGTTGTTTGTTGGTGCATCAATCACGAGCAACTTTGGTTTATCCACAAATTTCAGTAATAACTATGCTGCCGGCTCCATTGGTGGGAAAACATCACTCAAAACCGGCAACTTTAATCTGGCTGGTGCATACAAAGTCAATGATCAGTTTAGCTTTGGTCTGGGTTTAAATGCCATTTATGCTGATGCTGAAATTGTTCGGCATCTGGGTGAAGTAGGCTCTGCGCTCTCTCAAGCTCTGGGAAAAAATATTCCAGCAAGCACAGAAGTGGCTCGTCTAGAAGGCAAAGATTGGGGTTATGGTTGGAATGCAGGACTTCTGTATCAATTCGATGAAAACAACCGTTATAGCTTAACTTACCGTTCGAAAGTTAAAGTAAAGTTTAAGAATGGTGATTACAGCAATCAACTGCCTTATATTGATACTCCTTTCCTAAAAATACCTGGACTTGCAGGAAAAACCATCAAAGGTACACTAGATCTAAACCTGCCTGATATGTGGGAAATCTCTGGTTATAACCGTGTTGCACCTCAATGGGCAATCCATTATAGCTTCCTCTATACTGGCTGGAATAGCTTCAAGGAATTAAAAGGTGAACCTAAAAACGGTGGAGACAAGCCTCTATTTGAAAAGCACGAAGGTTTCCGCAATGCTTACCGTATCTCACTAGGTACAACTTACTATCATGACGATAACTGGACATTCCGTACCGGTATCGCTTTCGATGAAAGCCCTGTACCAGCCCAAAACCGCTCTATCTCCATCCCAGACCAGAATCGTTTCTGGTTAAGTGTAGGGACGACTTACGCATTTAATAAAGATACCTCCGTAGATGTGGGTATTTCTTATATGCGTGGGAAGAAAGTACATGTGAACGAAGAATTACCAAAAGATCTCCAAAAAGGTCCTTTCGCCACGACGTATGATTTCGATTCTAAAGGAACCGCATGGTTAGCCGGTGTAGGTCTGAACTACACATTCTAATCATCTTCTATGATCAAAAAAGGATAGCTTTAGCTATCCTCAGACTGCTGACAAACCGCGTTGAAAATAACGCGGTTTGTTGCCTTCATTATAAATCCTTATCTTTCGATTTTTCCTGCCTCATCCCTAAACAATCCTTTTTGGGCACGTGATTGGGCTTCTGGCCCCGTTAAATACACGAAAGCACCGCAGATAACACCAACAAAGGGCCGCCACCAGTAAGGCTATCTTCTTGATATTTTGAGCTGTTGCCGCCA
>NZ_CAWNQF010000110.1:0-7572 GCF_963876465.1 Xenorhabdus sp. KK7.4 | reverse complement strand
TTTGGACAATTTTTCTCATTTGACGCCGCTCATTGCGCGGAATTGGTGGTACGATGGCCATAACTCAGTCCTTCCTTTTTGTGTTTTTTTGGTTTTGCGATTAAAAAGTTCGCAAAAATAGGACTGAGTTTCTTTGATTCGCCTACCATTTTGAAAAGCTATTTAGCAAAGCTGCTCTGGGAAAAATCTTTGATAGGATACCCTCTGATATTTTTGACAGGCTAATTAAGTCTGAAAAAGAGGTGGTGAATAAAGAATATTAATTTATGGATTTATAATTAAATAGTGATTTTAAGTAACCACTTAACGGTGGTTGCTGTTCTGTTTCTCCCCAATCCTTTGTTATTGAAAATTTAAAATGTCACTCTGTTCTCTAAAATAGAGATCATTTTTATTCCAGAAGAAGAGTTAGGAGAATTCTTACTTTTATAGACTTTCTCTAAACTCATCAGAACTAGCCAATACTGGACTGATAACGCTGAGTTGTTCTTAGATTCTAGCTTGAGATATGTATAAGCGTCTTGGCATTACTTTACTTTGGTTACCTCGGCGTTCCAGATCATCCATTTTCGTCTGATCCAATTTTAAAACTATTCCAAGACTTTTATGATCAATGAGTTAATCTTTGAGTATTGCAACCGAAACAATAATATTGGTATCGCTCCCTGACCGTTTTCACAATAATTTATTGATTCCAGAGAGGGATAAATTTTTGGCAAAATCCATCGATGCAGCAGTAAAATTCTTCTGAATTAGACATGCCTGAGGATCCCCACGATTTGTTTTATTTCGCTAAAACTTTGATCGTACCTCAGGCACTTTAGTTCCCTTCTTAAGCGACGCTCAGATTACTTATGGTGGTAAGTTGTGGCTGATTATCCAAAAATAGTACTTTGTTGAAAGCACTAGTGTGGCGTAATGCCGATATAAGCTGATTAATCAGTTCATCAGTCACATGAGGCATAACGAAAAGGTGTGCATACTTAATACCATTTTTAACTTCCGTAGACAGTGAGAACTCATCGACAATATCACTGCTAGGACAGAGGAACAGGATACTGAGGGAAAGTGGGGAGCGGTGGGTGTGAAGATCAAGCCCCAGCTCGTCACCTAATGTCCGCAATTTCTGATAAACATTTTCACTCATCCGAAGTCGATGGACGATATTTTCAATTTGGTCATTATAAGAATATCTGGCCAGATAATGCCAAAGTAGCAGCGCCGAAAAACCATTTCTCGAACCTGCTAAAGTAGAATCTTGAGCACCGATATAATCCACGCTAAGGAAGTTCAACAGGTATTTTTGTTTGGTCAGGTAAACACCTGTCGGCCACGGTGTTCCCATTTCTTTATGACCGCTGGTCACAATTGAGTGAATTGGATTTCTGAAATCAAATGAAGGAAGCGTCCCTACACCAATATCAATTCCTTGCTCTCTCGCTTTTTCTAAGAATGGACCATAAGCAGCACCCAGCGCACCATCAATGTGGAACCAGTAGCCATTTCGAGGACTTTTGACAACTTTGCCATTTTCCAGTGTAATTTGAAGGGTTCTATCCTTAAGACCGTATTTTTCAAGTATGGGGAGCAGCAAATCAATTGCGCCACTGACATCATCAAGTGCACCTTTAAAGGTTGTGCCATAGTTGAAATTTACCACTATCGGGAAACCTCGTGACGCAAAAAATTCGACTAATATGCTCAGTGCATTTATATCAATCGACCCTGTTGGTAGAGATGGAACTTTTGTCGGCCATTTTCCATTATTCGTTTTAATAGGGCACTGTCCCGGATAACGCAACTCCCCGATTTCAGCGAAAGTAGGCAGTACTAAAATATCTTTGGCTTTATCAATTGAGTAATGTGTATCCTCGGAGTAAAAAAGTACGGGTGTTAGTGAATTATCATTGCCTTCCAGATAAGTGCCTTGTTCAGTGTGATTATTTGAATTCAGATCAATCCAGAGCGCTTTTCCAGCTAGGTAGTCACGTGCATTACGTAGTGCATATAAATTCCCTTCGGTGCTTCCCATTGACAAGACATAGCCCCAATAGCCCTCTCCCGGTGTGGCGCTATCTCGGTCAGGTGCATTCCAAAGTTTAGCAAAATAATCTAATACCGCGCATTCAAAAACCTTTGAGTTAAGCCTAAAATCACCAGCCACAAACGGATCACCAACATTGTTTAACTGAGTATCTAGGTATTCACTTAGTTCTGGCGAATAACGGAGTGATTGATTCGTTTGATAACCCAGGAATTTATTACGTGTTTTCGTTACATATGACCTCAACTCTGTCAATGCTTTCCCACGTTCAGTATCTGTTAAACCATCTTCAGATAATTTAAATAAAGATTTATCAGCGTTGACATAGATTTCATGATTCATATTTGGTCCAGATGCAATAATTTATAAATTTGTTAGCTGGTAAATTATGGGGTTGAATTAAAAATCCATAAAATTAACTAACTAATAAACTGTAACTAATTGATATAATTCACAGTGTAATTTATATAATTAAATTGTTACTTAGGGTTTTTATATTATATTTTCATGTGTGACCATTCAATAATAATCTTGTTTAATGATTTTTATTAATGCATTAAAATATGTAAGACGTTTATATATTTTAACTGGTCTGATGAAATTACATTTCACTGTATGATTTTTCTCTTTTGTTACTTATATACACCGTCATTGAAGATGATTGATTTTCTATTCAAATTAGATCATGTTGATGACAATGAAAACTATCTGACGTCAGGTCAAAACGCGTCCTAGAATTAATGTATAAGACCACAAATGATCTAAGGAACAACACACATCTTGGTCGACAAAATAGGATTGATTTTGGCGGTGATAACGAGCAAATGAAATACCAAATGTTGGTATAGGTATAGACAGGCCAAACTCTTGAAAAGCACTTTAGCTATAAATCACTTTGGGGCATAAACGTGTTAGACCACACGGTCTGAATGGGTCACCGCGTATTGACAGCCTCTCTCTGACGCCCAAAAATTCCGTCGTGCTCCTGACATTATTTTTTGTCCCGGGAAATGAATTACCCATTGACCTGATGATTTCTGTTGATTAGCGTAGTCAGACTTATCCATGATCCGGTCGCTTGTGAGGATCACCTTCGGGCAGCGACAGCAACACTCCTGTAGCCTGCAAGGGAGTACACTACGGTGTGGTACATCTGCGCCCCTTTGGAAGCAGATATCGTCAATCTGATGACGATGAAGGTCGCTTAATCTCATCCATAATGGCCAACCGGCCAGTCACCCAACGGGGAACACATTTCCCATTGGGCCAGGTGTTCTCCGTTGTTTTTATCAGGAGAATACCATGCAACAAAATACTCCCCCGGCCACGGTGCACACTGTGCCCCCGGCTGAACGCTCCCCTTTTGCTGACATTTTTCCGCACACCGGTTCACTGGAACTGATGTTGCTGGAGTACACGTTCATTAAAGCCGCTGCCGGGCTGTGTGACGATGACCGGTGTGACCGATGGCAGTACCGGAAGGTGTCAGACCACATCGCCTATATCGTGCCGGCCCGGTTGGAGCCTGCGGTGGTCAATGTGAGTACGACGGACTTTAAAGGTGAAGTCTCCGCCGATGCCTTTGGGCTGATGGTGACCCTGAGCGTATTAAGTTATCTGACTGACCTGATGAAGCTGGACGGATATGCTGAGCGGCTTTGCACCCTGCGTGAATATGCGCGGCAACATCCTCAGGCTCAGTGTATCCGGGCGGCTCTGGGCTTAAAAGGAGAATGTGATGCCGGATAATGAACTGATGCTGCTGGACAGTCTGGCCCTGTCGGTCGTGTTCCCCGGCAAAACTCCACTGGAACGGTTGTTTCTGGGTTTCCTGCTGGCAAATACCGCCTCACAGTTGTGTGGTGAATATCGTCCTGAGCAGTGGCGCAGCCGGAACGTGTCTGATTCCCTGACGTATATGATCCCCACCGCGGCAAAAAACTATTCGGTTTATCTGCCGGAGACGACATTGACGGCCACGCTGTCTGCGGATGCGTTTGGTCTGGCTGTCACCGCGATTGTGTTTGCCCGTATCGCCGAGCTGGATGAGCCGAATGCCGATGCATTCCGGTTCTGCGAACTGCGGGAATACGCGCTGCACCACCAGGAAACCGGGCTGCTGCGTGCGGTACTGGCGATGCAGCCCAAAGAGGACATCATCAGCTCGTCATTTATCCATAACAACCATCATCACCACTGACGTTATCAGTCGATGAGGCTGTTAACTCTCATTTTTAGCGCCTGACCGGGGAGCCGACAACACCTTCCCGTATTGGGCGGGTGTTGTCTTTTTTTAACGTCAAATCAAGGAACAACACCATGAACGCCATTTTTTTGCCCGTGCCGGAGAATACTGCTCAGGTATTACCGGAAGACATTTTTACCGTCCAGGTCACCGGCCTGATGCAGCATCCTCACCGACCGCAATCGCTGCAAGAGGAAATCCTGACCGTGTGTGAAACTGCCTCCATCACCGAAGCGGTACAACGATTGAAAGTCATCCATTTGCTGGGTGACTGGCCGATACCGGAAATCTCATCGGGTCAGTATCGACGCGCTTTTTTTCCCCTGACCGTGATGATATATGACGCCAAAGATAACAAGGTGCTCGGTGGCCGCTTTGATGACGAGATCGTCTGGGCGCAGCCGGTTACACTGACGTCAGAACGTTTGTCACTGGAACGAAAACAACAGCAGTTATGTCAGGCGGCCACCGTTGAGCTGAGCTGGCAGGATCCGCAGGCAGCCCACGTTTTGTGGCAGGAGGCGAATTTGTTGTCACTGCATATGATTTCACCCGATTACCACTATCATCACGAAGTGCAGGATATTCTCCGGCATAGCGCAACGGTCAGCGTTTGATGGTGTCACCCTGGAAGCCTGACGTTTAACCGTCTGGCAGGTGATTACACTGACTGGTTCGGCGTGGTGAGCTGGTCAGACAACCTTGATATCGGCGCGTGTTGGGAGAAGCTGGCGATTTATCCGACCTCGGCGCAGCCCTGCGATATGCTGATGATACGACCGACCCGGCTGGCTCCGGAGATTAACGGCAACAGTGGCTTATTAAAAGGAATGACCACCACAGCGCAGTGCTACGATGAGCACTATGGGCTGGAATGGCCGTTCGGTCATCATGTCCGCTGGGAACGGCGCCATGTCAGCAGCTTAACCGTGCGTTTTGACTCGCCGTGGGTCCCCCCGTCGGCAGAACTGATGGGCGGGTTGTCATCGGTGTTTGACTGTGAAATCCGCCATTGGTACAGCGAACCGTCAGGAAGCCTCAAAGGCTATGATTGTTATGATCAGGGTGAGCATGTGGACAGCCACAATGGGCAGGTAGGGCACGAAAACCGTCCGGCACTGTATCTGGTTAACGGAGACAAAACCGAAACGGCACTGGCACTACCGGCGATGGCCGTCGGCCAGTAATTCTTTGTTCAACGCAGCATCAATTTATCTTTACTTCAACCGGAAGGGGAAACACATTCCCCTTCCGGGGCGTGTTTTCCTTTTTTGTTTTATAGGAAAACATGCTATGGCCTCTCACCCTGACTATCAGAAAGACTTTATTTCGCTGTTTAAACAAACCGCCCGTTACCGTAACCATTATCGGGTTTTTCAGGATTTTTGCAACTGTGCAATGGCGGCCATTCACAATAAATACTGTTTCAGTGAGAAACTCGAGCAGTTCTATCTGAAAACCATCAACAAGTATGAACGGGAAGATATTGACCGGATTATGAAACTGTTTTCGATGACCGCGCTGGCCCTGGCAGAAGCCCCCTGTGATTTTCTCGGCAGCGTGTTTATGCAACTGGAGCTGGGGAATAAGGGACTTCAGCAGTTCTTTACGCCCTGGAGTGTCGCCAGAATGATGGCACAATTACAGTTGAATGAGGTGTCTGACTTGTTGCAGACCCAACCCTTTATTACTTTCCACGAACCATGCTGTGGTGCGGCCTGTATGATGTTGGCAGCCGCAGAGGTATTAAGGGAGCAGGGACATGATCCGTTGTCCAGTATGTGGGTATCTGCGATTGACATCGACCCGCTGGCAGCGGTGATGGCGTATATCCAGCTTTCCCTGACCGGTATTCCGGCCGCGGTTACGATCGGTGATGTGCTGAATGATCCCGGCAGCCAACGGACACGCTATACACCGGCCCATTATCTGGGCAACTGGTCACAGCGTTTGCAGGCCTATAACCCGGCGGCCTGATTTCTGTTTGCATCTTCTTTGTTTCACGACTGCGCCTTTCGGGGCGCTTTTTTACGTTTAAGGGTAAGTCATACAAACAATTTTCATTTTTGCAAAAAGAGTTTCGCCTTGTTTCCGAGTGGGATTGACCGACACTGAGCCAAATTTGACAAGGAGAAAAGTGATGTTTACACGTTTTAAATCGCATTTTACCCGCTCGCCAGCATTACAGAAAAAATCATCAGGGCAAAAAACGAGCGGGGCTTGTGATAACGGGGACTATTTCCGGCCACAATCAGTGGAGGCGTTGCTGGCAACCCCCTTGCGCCATCAGTGCCTGCAACAATTATGGCAAAACAGTACGCTCCCTGAAGGGTTGTATCAGCGTTTTTATCTCGCCCCGATTAAACAATTATTGGGCAGTGTTCAGCAGATACCGGCCTCTCCGGAAGGGAAATGTTCAGGCCGTGGCGGATTTGCTGACCTGACACTGCAATTTACCACCTGCCGTTGTTGCGGCAACTCGAAGGAGAACTGGAAGACGGGCAGGTCTGGCAACCGGGCATCGGTATTCCCGACAAACCGTTTCGTTTCCGTTTTCGTGCACCGGAGAACATACCGTCGGCTCCACAGGAAGTGTTGCTGGCTGCCTGTCTGTTACCGGAAAAAGCCATGATGTGGCTGGTGACGGTACTGGAGGTCTGGCACTGTCTGATGCAGCATCTTAACGGACGACCCTCCACTGTCCCATTGATAGAGACATTACTTCAGGATTCGGCCGAGCAGGTTCAATCCCCGTTGTGGATAAAACAGGCGGTTTCTCCGTCTCCGGCGAAGGAAGCGGCGTTCTCTGCCGAAGGCAATCCGGTACCGAAAATCACATCCTCGCCTCCTGTCAGTGAAATCACAACCCCACCGCCCTCTGTGTCTGACGATACCCTGACATTATTATCCTTATTTCAGTCACCGGATGCATCTTCTCTGCAAAATCAGAGAAAAAATCACCACGCCGACTCGAAACTGACCAAACGGTCAACACGGGAGAAAGAAAGTGTTGCCCCTGACAGTCACCTGCACTCATCATTTAAAGATAAATAATTCAAATGGTTATTTTTATTTTATTGCCGCGAATTGTTTTTGGACAGGAAACGGCAGGATGAGCCGAGGAAAAAATAACATGTTGCACACCGTAGACACCCTCAGTTGGGAAGAATTATTAGAAGAGTACTTTTTTCACATATCCTGCGACCGGATACCGAATGGAGTTATCGCAAGGTCACACGGGGTTTTATCCGGTTTATGGGAGAAGCCGCATCACCGGCACAGG
>NZ_CAWNQF010000109.1:0-8253 GCF_963876465.1 Xenorhabdus sp. KK7.4 | reverse complement strand
CACACGTTACATGAAACAGTCACACGTAACCATTGTTGTCGGTATATGTGGCAACTGCTCAGTAATGTGAAAAAATTCTTGAAAAAATCTGCAAATAGACTCTTTCAGAGAAAGTAAATCGAGTGTCCCACTATTATGAAAAGTTATTTAGGAGTAAAGAATATAACTCCACTTGGCACGGTTATTTGGGGGATTATTTAAATGGAAAAGTGGGAATTAACCAGTTAATACCTTAGCATGAATTTTTTGATAGTATAGGATTGGAAAAGGAATTAAATAAGAATACTCAATATCACTACGTTCTTACATTAGCTCAAGCCCAAAGCATTATTGAAGATATCAATCCTAGTCGTCCACAAAATCCAAGTCACGGTGAATCACTGGCAAGGGGTATTGAAGAGGACGACCAGACAAAAGGCCCTATGTCACATGTATTTTCTGTCACAGATCCTATTTCTCCTTATGGCGGAAGTATCTATGATTCGCGAGGGTTTTATGATGTTTGCCGGGAGTTTCAGAGGTTAAATATCACGGCTAGAACACATGTGGCAGAAAATGGCTGCACGTATATTCATGTGTCGGGGCATGCAGGTCCTAGGAGACTTGTCAGGGGAACACGATACGGTGCTAATCATCCTCAAATGATAGGAATGGGGATAGGGCAGCAGGGTCTTAATAACAGTATTGTAAGAGGGGTTAGATTCTGCATCATCTTTTCTATTGGATATCGAGTCGTAGAAAGTATTTTTAAGGATGAGTATACTTTAGCTGATTTTCTCGGAAACATAACAATTGATATGGCTAAAACAGCCATTACTGCGGCTGCTGGCATAGTTTTGGTAACTGGTTTTTTGGTTGCTTATGGTTTGGACGTTTTTGATAAACAATATGGAATATAAGTGAAAAATTAATAACATTCTTAAAAGAACAAAGGGACAGAAAACCAAGAGCGCCAGAAGCGGATTTACGACATTTTTTAATGGATTAGGAAGGATGAGGTGAAGAGTAAATATGTTAAAGCATTAGGTGTGCTAATTCTGTTATTAGGACTGACATTTATGATGAGCTTAGTTGTTGATTCTGCTATTTCATTAATACTAATGAGAGATGAAATAACATTTTCTAGCGCCGTTATCATATGTTTTATGTCTTTTCCTCTATTGTTTTATTCTTTATCAGGTTCTATTTTTTTCTTTCTATTTGATAGGCTGCCTAAATTTAACAAGGTTATTATTAAGTACTTAAGTATGCTGATGGTTACATCATTCATCGTTAGTTTGCCTATATCTTTTTATGTGAGCTATAAGTTAAAAAATGATGGTTATTTAACATGTGATAAAATATCGTGGATGTCGCCAACTACTTACGTCAAAAATTTATCTCTGTGTAAATGAAATTTTTTGTAAATATTCTGTCCTTATGTTTTGTCCTGTTTAGCCTCTAAAGTTTAGAGGCTTTTTAATTATTTTAGATAGTATTAAATAGTGTCTTTGAGGAAAATAAATAACCATAAGACACAATGAAAAAACTACTCGAATTACGCCAGCAAAAAAACGATTTAACCCAGCAAATGCGCTCGCTGCTCACCAAAGCCGAAGACGAAAAGCGCTCACTGAATCCCGATGAAGCCAAACAGTTCGACGAGCTGCGCGGCCAATCCGATAACCTGAATACGGAAATTGCCCGTTATGAGTCTTTATCTGATGAAGAACGCAATCAAGCAAAGAACCAGCCAACCAGTAAAACACTCAATAATGATGAACTACGCCACTATATCCTGACTGGCGAAGCCCGTTCCTTGTCTACAAGCATCCCCTCAGGCGGCGGCTATACCGTTATCCCTGAGCTGAACAAACAAATCATGCAGCAATTGGCTGATGAGTCGGATAACGCTGTCTACTCTGCCCTTGAATTAGGTATGGGCGCACGTCCCGAAGGTATTCTATTTGCATTACCACGGCGGGTAGTAACGTAATATCCGCCTGTAAACAGCATTATGTGTAGTAGTTCAAACTTGATCTTACAGTCAGCTATGAGCGAGAAGCTGACTTGATGGCATAATTAATTAACCATGAGGATTTCGAGCTCAAGCAGCTTATGATCCCGGAGAATAACTTCATGAAAAGGGAAAAAGGATGACCGTCGATCGCAATGGCTACATTACCCAGCCAAAATGCAGTGAATTGCAGCCCGAATTCTCACACGTAGTTGCAGACGTAGTCACAAAGCTAAGCCACTGCTTTCCTGAGCTGATACATAGCCTGTATGTTTATGGAAGCGTGGCTGAAGGTCGAGCAAAGATAGGGAAGTCAGATCTTGATGTGTCAATCATTTTCAACTATGAGCCCGATCAGGTGACTTCAGCACACCTCGCTGCGGTTCAATGTGAACTTGAAAATAATAATCCTGTTGTCAGTAAAATCGATTTTGATTGTGGCCTACTACAACAGGTGCTACACCCAGATAATAAGCTTAGTTGGGGATACTGGCTCAAGCATCACTGTGTCTGCGTCTACGGAGAGGATCTGAGCCGCCGATTTCATGCCTTTAAACCTTCAAAAGCAATCGCGGTAGCAGTGAATGGTGACTTCCTGCCGGTACTGGATAAGCTCATTGCTCAAATGCATGCGTCAACCGACGAAAACAAAAAGTTACAGCTACAACGCGCAGCCGCACGAAAGGCAATCCGAGCAACCAGCATTCTTCGTAGCGAACATGATAATGACTGGCCGGAAACACTCCATGAACATCGCATTAAATTCAATGCCCGATATCCAGCTTTAGCGAAAGATATGGATTATTTAATAACAATGAGTAATGACCCTTACGGGAACACAGCTAATTTCAAAAAAAGGGTTATGGCCTTTGTCAGCTGGCTTAACGTGGCGTTTCATAAGCAACAGGGCTGATGCTGCCCAACTGATTCACATAGCCGTGTTCTAATCACCTCCGCTGACGACTTAAGGCCGTCAGGACGTATCAATTTAGTAATACAAAACAGTATATCATTTAAGAGCTAGCTCATCTTTAAGCAACGTCAGTTCCTGGCACTGAGCTAACTGTCATATTTGCTTGAATCCTGAGTAGCAAGAGTATTAGCTTACATGGGCGGTTTAATCGCATATAACGCAAAAAGGTAAGCCGTTTTTACTGGTTCGCTTATTGAGTCGGATAAATCAATCAGTTAAAGTAGCCCCGCCATTGGCACAATCCAGTAGTCAGGGTTTCGCAGCCTTGTAAACATACCCCACTGGTAGGAAATTTCTACCAGTGTGTCTGCTATCGCCTATTCAATGGCGGTTCTGATAGGGGAGGTTTCGGCCTCGCCGGATGGGTATGTTCCGGTACTGCGAACCCTGTCTGAATCGCCACCATCAATTTCTCAATTAATGGAAGGGGTAGCAGGAATGAATAATGTTAAAAATGACTGGCATCAAGCTGATATCATCGCTGCATTACGTAAGCGTGGTACAACCTTAGTTGCTGTTTCTCGTGAATCTGGCCTCAGTTCATCTACACTGGCAAATACTCTCAGCAGACCGTGGCCGAAAGGCGAATGGATTATTGCTAACTATCTCGAAATACACCCATCTGAAATCTGGCCGAGTCGCTATTTTGATTCGTATGGTGAATTGATTGAACGCAAGGTTCGGGATAAATCATAAAAATAATCAGTTCCATTTAAAAATCATCGGGAAGATAGCCGTAACGGGGTATCTTCTCACTAGCAGTATCATTTGCAATTATCACTTTAATAGTTTTCAACTGAATACACATAACCCTCATAGCTTGGAACGTTAAACGTACTGACCACGTTTTACTGATCATGCATTCACTCTCATTCTTTCTTTTCTTTTGCCTTGTTTTTATCTTATGTTTTTTTTATAGATTTGTTTAGTGTTATATGTATAAACAGTTATATAAACAAACAAGAACAAACTCGTTAAGAAATGATGATTACTTATTTAATATCAGATAGTTGTGTTTAAATTGAGAGTGTGGGCTATTATAATTACTCAAGGTTGTTTTCATGGCGTATACTGATGCGCTATTTCGTTCTTGTTTAGTGGATTGATGTACTACATGGCTGGAAGAAAACCAACTAACAACAGTATGGCTGAACCAAAAGATCGCCAAGTGGAAGGGCTGAAACTTCCACCACACTCTTTGGAAGCAGAGCAATCCGTGTTGGGCGGTTTGATGCTGGATAATGAACGTTGGGATAACGTATCCGAGCGTGTTACCAGCAATGATTTTTTCAGCCGCCCACATCGGCGCATTTTTTCTGAAATGCAGCGTTTGCTTGAAACAGGCAAACCTATTGACTTGATTACATTATCAGAATCCCTGGAGTTGAATGGGGAGCTGGATAATGTCGGTGGTTTTGGCTATCTGGCAGAATTGTCAAAAAATACGCCAAGTGCCGCAAATATCAATGCTTATGCAGATATTGTCCGTGAACGTGCTGTTGTTCGCGATATGATTGCAGTTGCTAATGAAATCGCCGATGCAGGATATGACCCACAAGGCCGAACCAGTGAAGAATTGTTGGATTTGGCTGAATCTCGTGTATTCCAGATAGCAGAAACCCGGGCAAGTAAAGATGAAGGCCCGAAAGGCATTGAACAAATCCTTGAAGAAACCGTTGAACGCATTGAGCAGCTTTATCAGCGCCCACATGATGGCGTAACAGGAGTTTCCACGGGCTATCAGGATCTGGATAAGAAAACGGCGGGTCTGCAGAAATCAGACTTGATCATCGTTGCTGCACGTCCTTCGATGGGTAAAACAACCTTTGCGATGAACTTGTGTGAAAACGCAGCGATGATGCAGGATAAACCGGTTCTGATTTTTAGTCTGGAGATGCCCGGTAATCAGATCATGATGCGTATGCTGGCGTCGCTTTCCCGTGTAGACCAGACGCGTATTCGAACGGGTCAGCTTGATGATGAGGACTGGGCCCGAATTTCCAGCACCATGGGGATTTTGCTGGAAAAACGCAATATGTATATTGATGATTCATCCGGTCTGACTCCTACTGAAGTGCGCTCCCGCGCAAGAAGAGTTTTCCGCGAACATGGCGGGCTTAGCATGATCATGATCGACTACCTGCAGTTAATGCGAGTGCCGTCCCTCTCCGATAACCGAACACTGGAAATTGCAGAAATATCCCGTTCCCTCAAAGCATTGGCGAAAGAATTACAGGTGCCGGTTGTGGCCCTTTCTCAGCTTAACCGTAGTCTGGAGCAGCGTGCTGATAAGCGTCCGGTGAACTCTGACCTGCGTGAATCAGGCTCTATCGAGCAGGATGCTGACTTAATCATGTTTATCTATCGTGATGAGGTATATCACGATAACAGCGAATTAAAAGGTGTAGCGGAAATTATCCTTGGTAAGCAACGTAACGGCCCAATTGGTACGGTAAGGTTGACATTCAACGGTCAATGGTCGCGATTTGATAACTATGCTGGGCCAAGCTATAGCGATGAATAACCCAGTTCAAAAATAAGTCTATTTATCCAAACCAATTGATTGGAAGAAAGTATAAAAAAGGGGAAAAAATGAAAGCGGCAACTGCTGTTATCGACCGCCGCGCTCTGCGACACAACCTGCAACAGGTTCGGGTGAAAGCTCCGGGCAGTAAAATTATTGCAGTTGTGAAAGCAAACGCCTATGGACATGGTTTATTGGAAACTGCGTATACGATGGAAAGCGCAGATTGTTTTGGTGTTGCACGAATAGTGGAAGCTCTGGCTTTGCGCAGTGGTGGGGTTATCAAACCCATTCTGCTACTGGAAGGTTTTTTGGGCGCATCTGACTTACCTATTTTGGTTGTCAATCATATTGAAACCGTAGTGCACAGTATTGAACAGCTGGAAGCACTAGAACAAGCTAATTTACCTCACCCAATTAAAGTATGGATGAAATTGGATACGGGTATGCACCGTCTTGGCGTTCGTATTGATGAAGCAGAAGATTTTTACCAACGTTTGAGCCGTTGCCGTAATATTGAACAGCCTGTGAATATTATTAGCCACTTTAGTCAGGCAGATGAACCTCTGGTGGATACTACCTATCAGCAAATTGAGCAATTTAAGTTATTTGTTGCAGATAAGGCGGGTGAAAAATCCATTTCAGCATCAGGCGGAATTCTGTTGTGGCCACAGGCCCATCTGGACTGGGTTCGTCCCGGTATTATGATGTATGGTGCATCACCGATGGCGGATAAGACCGCGGATGATTTCAGCTTAATGCCCGCAATGACATTGAAATCCAGTTTAATCGCTGTACGTAAACACAAAGCAGGTGAAGCGGTAGGTTACGGCGGTACTTGGGTCAGTGAACGTGATACCTATTTAGGTGTTGTAGCTATCGGATATGGTGATGGTTACCCCCGTAGTGCATTATCGGGCACACCGGTATTTATTAATGGACGTAAAGTCTCCCTTGTTGGGCGGGTATCCATGGATATGATCACGGTAGATCTAGGACCGGACTGTCAGGATAAAGTGGGCGATGACGTTATCCTCTGGGGTAAAGTCCTGCCAGTGGAAAAAGTGGCTGAATATACAGGGATTAGTGCCTATGAACTCATCACAAAATTAACTTCACGTGTTGCGATGGAATATCTGGACGAATAATCGGGTTCAGTTATATTGTCTGTTACCGTGTCTTTAATATCATTTAGGTAATAGAGGTATAACATAGTGTTCCAGAATGTTGATGCTTACGCAGGTGATCCTATTCTTTCGTTGTCGGAAGAGTTTAAAAAAGATCCCCGTCCAGAAAAGGTTAACCTGAGCATTGGGCTTTATTACGATGAGCAGGGTATAACTCCCCAATTGCAGGCTGTTGCAACCGCAGAAGAACAAATAAGTACTCTGCCACAGTCTGCTTCTCTTTATCTTCCAATGGAAGGTTTAATGGCTTACCGGCAGGCAGTTCAGGAATTATTATTCGGTAAAGATCATTTAATGTTGCAGCAAAATCGCATTGCAACTATCCAGACAGTCGGCGGGTCAGGGGCACTGAAAGTCGGTGCTGACTTTTTGCATCGTTATTTCCCTGATTCTGAAGTGTGGTGCAGTGATCCTACATGGGAAAACCATGCTTCAATATTCTCTGGGGCAGGGATAAAAGTAAATTATTACCCTTATTTTGATGATAAAACCAAAGGGGTAAAATTTGATGAAATGCTGGCAACGTTCCGGCAATTACCAGCAAAAAGTATTATCCTGATGCACCCTTGTTGCCATAATCCAACGGGTTCTGATCTGACTAATGACCAATGGGATCAGGTCATTCAGGTAGTTAAAGAGCAAAAGTTAATTCCATTTCTTGATATCGCTTATCAGGGGTTTGCTGAAGGCATTGAAGAAGATGTTTATGCAATTAGGACGATGGCGAGTGCTGAACTACCTTGCTTTGTCAGTAATTCATTCTCAAAAATATTTTCCTTATATGGCGAGCGCGTTGGTGGCTTATCGGTTATTTGCGACGATAAAGAAACGAAAGAATGTGTCTTGGGGCAGCTAAAAGCCTGCGTACGTCGTATTTATTCCAGCCCGCCTAATTTTGGCGGTCAGGTTGTGGCGAGAGTATTAGCTGATCCATTACTGAGGGAACAGTGGCTGAGAGAAGTTGAACAGATGCGTTTGCGTATTCGGGAAATGCGCACTGTGCTGGTATCTGCATTGAAAGAAGCATTACCGGAGAAAAACTTTGATCATTTGCTTAAACAGCGTGGCATGTTCAGTTATACCGGATTTAGCACTGAACAGGTTGTTCGTCTGCGTGAAGAATTTGCTGTTTATCTGATTGAATCCGGCCGGGTTTGTATGGCGGGTGTGAATCATCATAATGTACAACGTGTTGTTGAAGCATTTGTGGCTGTGAGTCGTTAAGCATTCACTATACACAATGGATTTCAAGATGCGTCGCGGCGGCAAGAAAGTAAATCCCCGGGAGCATAGATAACCGTATGTTTATAAAAACGGTGACTGGGGTGAGCGAGCGCAGCCAACAAAGAGGCGACTTGAAAGACGAAGTGTATATACCCAATAGATATCGAGTTGCACTGTAGCTAACTAAATAGCTTTTCAAAATGGTAGGCGAATCAAAGAAACTCAGTCCTATTTTTGCGAACTTTTTAATCGCAAAACCAAAAAAACACAAAAAGGAAGGACTGAGTTATGGCCATCGTACCACCAATTCCGCGCAATGAGCGGCGTCAAATGAGAAAAATTGTCCAAA